>NZ_JBFAKG010000007.1:34447-132378 GCF_040655595.1 Saccharopolyspora sp. NPDC050389 | reverse complement strand
GGGCGACGACCAGGCCGTCCTGCGGGGTCGAGTACGCCGCGTAGCTGTGTCCGCCGCTGCCCGCGGCACCCACGCCGGGCTGATGGCCTGTCACATCCGGCAGGGCCGCCTCGTCCTACCGATGACCAGCTCGGAAAGGACGGACGAATGCAGAAGCCGATCCTGGTGACAGGCGGGACGGGCACGTTGGGCAGGGCCGTGGTGCGGCGGCTGCTGGATGCCGGGCATGAAGTGCGCGTGCTCAGCCGCGGCCCACGGCCCGGCAACGTCCAGCACGGTTGGGCGACCGGGGATTTGCGCACGGGTGCGGGTATCGACGCGGCGACGTCCGAAGTGGACGCCATCGTGCACTGCGCCACCACGCTGGGGCGCAAGGACGTGGCGGCAACCCAACGCCTGATCGATGCCGCGCGCCGCAACGGCGTTCCGCACCTGGTCTACATCTCGATCGTCGGCGTGGACCGGGTGCCGCTTCCGTACTACCGCGCCAAACTCGAAGCCGAAGAGCGGGTGACGAAATCGGGGCTGCCGTGGACGATCCTGCGGACCACGCAGTTCCACGACCTGATCGTCCGCATCACCTCGGCGCAGCGCCGGTCCCCGGTGGTCGCGACGCTCGCCGGGGCGAGCTTCCAGCCCATCGACGTCCGCGACGTCGCGGAACGCCTCGCCGAGCTCGCGGCCGGGGAGCCGGCCGGCCGGGTCGCGGACATGGGCGGGCCGGAGGTCCGCAGCCATCGCGACCTGGCGCGGGCCTACCTGAATTCGACCGGGCGCCGCCGAATCCTGCTGCCGGTGCGGTTGCCGGTCGCGGCGTTCGACGGCTACCGCCGCGGCGGCCACCTCGCCCCGGACCACGCGGTCGGCCGCATCACCTTCGACGACTTCCTGGCCGGGCGGTGACGATGCGCGCCTGGTTGCGGACAGGCCTGGTCTTCCTGACGTTCGTGCACGTCGCACTGGGTTCCTGGACGCTGCTGTTCCCGCATTCGTTCTACGGCCGAGTGCCGACGGTGGGCGACTACCCGCCGTTCAACGAGCACCTCTTCCGCGATTTCGGCGCGATGAACCTCGCCATGGCCGTGGTGCTCGGCGCAGGTGCGGTGTTCCTGGAACGGCGCCTGGTCTACGTCGCGTTGACGTCGAACCTGGTCTGGGCGGTCCCGCACCTGGCGTTCCACGCCGCGCATCCGCCGCACACCGCGGGGACGGTGCTGGTGGTGGCGCTGGGCGTGATCGCGACGATCCCGGTGGTGCTGCTGGTGCTCACCCGCGGCGCTTTGCCAGCAGGTGAGCGGCGACGGCCGTCGCGCCGGTGACCGCGAACACCGACGGCCAGGCACCGATCTTCTTGGCCAGCGGGTGCGAGCCGGTCAGCGCCGCCGCGTAGGTGGCGCCCAGCGCGAGGGCCGGCACCACTCCGGTCCGGCGGCGGCACGACTCCATCGCGCCCAGGCCGGCGCCCGCGGCCACCACTCCGCCCCAGTGCCGGTGCTTGGTCGCGCGGGCGACCGCGAAGCCGCCGATCAATCCGGCCGAGGTCAACAGGCTGGACGGAATGGACATGCTCGCTCCTCGCGGGTTCGGTTCTGAGTCCCTGTTCCGACTCTACTGGGCGGCACGCGGTGGGTTCTGGCGTAAACCCGCCGGGGGAGTGTTTGACTTCGCGTTCCGCTGTAAGAAAAGTGCTGGTGTCGATTTCCCCTTCGGTCCCGGGAGCCTGCATGCGACGCGTTCGGATGGGTCTGCTGGCGGCGGTTTGCGTCCTGCCGCTCACCGGGATGCCGGCTCTCGCGGAACCACCGCAGGGCCCGGTGTTCCAGGACGGCGAGGCGCAACCGGTGTTCGACCCGGCGCAGGCGGTGCGCGAGGACCTGTTCGTGACCGCGCCGGTGGACAGCGACCGCGACGGGCAGGACGACGTGGTGCACGTCCAGGTGGTGCGGCCGAAGGAAACCGAGCAGGGCCTGCGGGTGCCGGTCGTCTACCAGGCCAGTCCGTACTTCTCCGGCGGAAACGACGTCCCCAACCACAACGTCGACACCGAGCTGCACGTGCCTCAGAAGCCGGGCAACCGGACCATCCGCACCGCCGGCGGCGACGAGCGCATCGCGGCGGCCGCCGACATCAGCTGGGCCTACGAGGAATACCTGCTGGCCAGGGGATATGCGGTGGTGTACGGGGAATCGCTGGGCACCGGGCTGTCCACCGGTTGCCCGACCACCGGTGCCGCGAACGAGACGACCGGCGCCAAGTCGGTGGTCGACTGGCTGAACTCCCGCGTGCCCGGGCACGACACCTCCGGTGCGCCGGTCGAGGCGGCCTGGGCGACCGGCAAGGTCGGCATGATGGGGGTCTCCTACAACGGAACCTTGCCGAACGCGGTGGCCAGCACGGGCGTCGAAGGTCTGGAGGCGATCGTGCCGATCGGCGCGATCTCGAACTGGTACGACTACTACCGCTCCGACGGGGCGGTCGTCGCACCCGGCGGCTACCAGGGCGAGGACGCCGACGTGCTGGCGAAGTACGTGCACACCCGCGCGGACCGTGAGCCGTGCCGGACGGTGCTCGACCAGCTCACGGCGGATCAGGACCGGATCACCGGCGACTACAGCCGGTTCTGGGACGAGCGGAACTACCTCAACGACGTCGACCGGGTCCACGCCGCGGTGCTGTCCGTGCACGGGCTCAACGACTGGAACGTCAAGACCAGGCAGGCCGCGCAGTGGTACGCGGAGCTGCGGGAACGCGATGTGCCGCACAAGATCTGGTGGCACCAGGCGGGGCACACCGACCCGCTCCGGCTGCGGGAGCAGGAGTGGCTGCGCACGTTGAACCGGTGGTTCAGCCGGTACCTGTACGACGTGCCCAATGGCGTCGAGGGCGAGCCGAGGGCCACCGTGCAGCGCGAGGACGGCAGCTGGGCCGAGGAGGCCGAGTGGCCTGCGCCGGACGCTCGGGAGGTGACGTTGCGGCCCACGCAGGGTGGCCCCGAGCGAGGCGGGCTCACCGCCGCGCGGGTTCCGGGCCGGGCGGCGGAGGCGCTGCGCGACGACGCGGGTCAATTGGCGGAAGACCTTGCGGCGGCGCCGAGTTCGCCGAACCGGCTCGCCTACTTCGGCGCCCCGTTGGCGGCCCCGGCCCGGGTCAGCGGCACGGTTCGGGCCGAGCTGGCGCTGACCTTCGACCGGCCGGCCGCCAACGTGACGACGCTGCTGGTGGACCAGGCTTCGGACGGCGCGGTCACGGTGGTCACCCGCGGTTGGGTTGATCCGCAGAACCGGGACGCGATCGATAGGACGTCGCCGATCGAGCCGGGGAAGAACTACTCGATCAACGTGGTGATGCAGCCGGACGACTACGTGTTCGCGCCGGGGCACCGGCTCGGGATCGTCGTGCTGTCCAGCGACCACGACTTCACGTTGCGCCCGAAGCCGGGTGCCGGGCTGGAACTGGACCTGTCCCGCACTCGGTTCCAGCTGCCGATCGTCGGGTCGGTCGAATAGGCCGACTGCGACGAAGATTCGCGATTGGGACGTGGCAACCGAGCGTTAGCGTCGATGGAGTGACGCAATTGGCCCGGCCGATCGTCACTCCATAGTGGATTTGTCGGCCTTTCTTGGCTGAGTTGTCCACAACGGACGGATCTGTCAACAGATTCCGAAAATGCCCTTTCGTCGATGCCGGTTCGGCGTCGATCGTTGCGGCATGACAACACGACTCAACGCCGCCATCGCGCTGACCGAACCCGCCGACCTGATCGCCGCCATGCCGCACATGCTCGGGTTCCATCCGACGCATTCGCTGATCGTGCTGACCCTGCACGACCTGGCGGACACGCCGACGTTCGGCGTGACGCTGCGCACCGACCTGCCATGCCCGATGCAGGTTTGCGGCTTCGGCGAGCACCTGCTCGACGGCCCGCTGGGCCGACAGCAGATGGAAGCCGTGATCCTGGTCGTCGTCGGGGAGAAAACGAGCACCGCCGCCTGCGGTGACTCCTGTGCCGGCCGGTGCCAGGACCTCGAGAATTCCACTGTGGACAATCGTGATACCGGGCCGCCGCACACCGACCTGGTCGAAGTGATCCGCGACGCGTTCCACCGCGCCGGGGTCGTGACAGCCCACGCGTTGTGGGTGCCGGAGATCCGAGCCGGTGCCGAGTGGGTGTGCTACGCAGACCTGGGCTGCTCCGGTGTGATCGCCGATCCGCGGGGCTCGGCGATCGGGGCGGCGATGGCCGCAGCGGGAGCGGTGACCTTCGGCAGCCGCGATGAGCTGAGGACGCTCGTCGCGCCGGAGTCCGATGAGTCCGTGGCGCGCTGGTCGGCGAAGCTCGACCTGCTCGCCGAAGAACACGCCGAGGGCTACGACCCGGGAAAGGTCGCCCGCGACGTCCGGATCGTCTTCACCGCCATCGAACGCGTCGGCACCGGTGCCGCGCTCACCGAGGACGACCTGCTGCGCGTGCTGCTCGCGGTGTCGGACACCAGGGTGCGCGACATAGCCCTGGGCACCGCCCTGGGCGATGCGGCCAGGGCAGCCGAAGAACTCTGGCTGACCCTGGTCCGCAAGGCCCCCGACCCGGAACTTCCCGAGGTCGCCGCGCTGCTGGCGTTCTCCGCCTACCTGCGGGGCGAAGGGGCGCTGGCAGGCGTCGCATTGGAGCGAATCGAACGTGCCCAACCAGACCACCAGCTCGGGATCCTGCTACGGCAGGCCATCGAAGCCGGCATCTCACCGGCCGACCTGGCGGTCATCGCCCGCGACGCCGCCGAAGACGCCCAGATCATGCTCGAAGAGGACGGAGCCTGGTGATGAATCACGACGAGACGACCCGAAACGAAATGCCTTGGCGGCGTTCAGGATCCGTGGCGCTGCCGGGTGAACTCCCAAGCATCCCGCACGATCACCTCGAGGTCGGCGCGCTGCGGAGTCCAGCCCAGTTCCTCCCGCGCGCGCTGGCTCGACGCCACCAGCGTCGCCGGATCACCGGCCCGGCGCGGCGCGACCTTCGCCGGGATCGGGTGACCGGTCACCTCGCGGCAGGTGTCGATCACCTGCTTGACGGAGAAGCCGGTGCCGTTGCCGAGGTTGTAGATCCGGTGCTTGCCCGGGGCGGCGCTCTGCAGCGCCAGCAGGTGAGCGTCGGCGAGGTCGGTGACGTGGATGTAGTCGCGGATGCAGGTGCCGTCGGTGGTGGGCCAGTCCTCGCCGAAGATCTGCACCTGCTCCCGCTGGCCGAGCGCGACCTGCAGCACGATCGGGATCAGGTGCGTCTCGACCGTGTGCCGCTCGCCGAACGCCCCGTGCGCGCCGGCGACGTTGAAGTACCGCAGGCTGACCGCGCCGATGCCGTGGGCGGCGGCGTAGGAGGTGATCGCGTGGTCGATCGCCAGCTTCGTCGCGCCGTAGGTGTTCGTCGGGCGCGTCGCGGTGTCCTCGGTGATCGGCGTGACCTCGGGCTCGCCGTAGGTCGCGGCGGTGGAGGAGAACACCAGGCGCGGCGTGCCGTGCTCGCGCATCGCGTCCAGCAGCCGCAGCGAGGTGACCACGTTGCCCTGCCAGTACTTCTGCGGATCCTGCATGGATTCGCCGACCAGCGACTTGGCCGCGAAGTGCAGCACACCGTCGAACGGCTCCGCGAGCAGCTCGCTCGCCGCCGTCGAAATGTCGGCCTCGACGAACTTGCAGCCGTCCGGGACCGCGTCGGCGTGCCCGGTGGACAGGTCGTCGACCACGACGACCTCGTGGCCGGCTTCCACCAAACGCGCCGCGCACACGCTTCCGACGTAGCCTGCGCCGCCTGTGACGAGGAGCTTCACCTGCGTACTGCCTTCCGTGGGAGATCTTCTGAGGGCGCCGTCAACCGGCAGGCGGGAGCGGTCGCCCGATGGTCACCGGTCTCGCCCCGCACCGGCGGAGGGTACCGCTGTGAACAAGCGGGGCGCCGCGAGGTGCCGGCCCTCGAACGCGTCCCGGACGGCGCGCTCGATGCGGGGCCGGTCGTCGACCCCCACCAGCGCGATCGCCGAGCCTCCGAAGCCGCCGCCGATCATCCGTGCGCCCAGCGCACCGGCGGCCAGCGCGCTGTCCACCACGAGGTCCAGCTCGGGGCTGGAAACCCGGTAGTCGTCGCGGAGGCTGGTGTGGGAAGCGGTCAGCAGCGGGCCGATCTCGGCGTACCGCCCGGCGCGGAGTTCGTCCACAGTGGCCAGCACCCGGTCGTTCTCGGTGACGATGTGCCGGACAAGCGGCCGGAGTTCCTCCGGAAGCTTCGGCAGGGTCGCCGCGAGTTCGTCGCCGGACACGTCGCGAAGCGCTTTGACCTCAAGCAGTTCCGCCGCGCGTTCGCAGCCCCGCCGCCGTTGTCCGTAACCGGACTCGCTGTGCGAGTGCTTCACGCGAGTGTCGATCACCAGCAGCTCCAGGTCGGCACTGCGCGGGTCGAACGGGATCTGCTCGGAGTCGCCGGACCGGACGTCGTAGAACAGCACGTGCTCCGCGGTGCAGGCCAGCGACGCGGTCTGGTCGAGCAGGCCGGTCGGCGCCCCGGCGAAGTCGTTCTCCGCCCGCTGCACCAGGCGCGCGATCTCGCCCAGGCTCGGGGCGTTCGGCTCGCCAGGCGCCAGCTGCGCGGTGTCGAGCAGCGCCAGCGCCACCGCGCATTCCAGGGCGTGGGAGGACGACAGGCCGGCGCCGGTCGGCACCTCGCCGACGATCACCAAGTCGGCGCCGCTGAGCGGGAACCCGGCCTCACGCAGGGCCCATGCGACACCGGCCGGGTAGGCGACCCAGCCGGTGGTGGCGCCGGGGCTCAGCTCGTCGATCGGCACGACGGGCGCGCGGTGCACTCGTCCGTCGCTGCCGAGAGTGGCGACGGACAGCAGTCGGTCGGGACGGGGACGGATCGCGACGGCGGTGCGGTGCGGCAGGGCGAAGGGGAGCACGAACCCGTCGTTGTAGTCGGTGTGCTCCCCGATCAGGTTCACCCGCCCAGGGGCGGACCAGACCGCGCTCGCCGCGCCGCCGTGCTCGTCGGCGAACAACGCCGCCGCGCGGTCCGCTGGACTCACTTGGTGCGCACCATGACCGCGTGCGCGATGCCGACCGACAGCTCGGTGCTGCCGTTCTGGCCACGGACCTCGATCGGCTTGTTCGGCCCGACCACCGACATGATCTCCACCTCGTTGCCCGGCACGATGCCGGCGTCCTTCAGTTCGGTCATCAGGTCGGGGTCGAGCTGGACGTGCTCGGCGATGCGGCGGATGACGGCGCGCCCCCCGCCGTTGCGGGCGATCTCGTCGACCCGCTGCAGGTCGCCGTCGGCCGGCGCCTCGACGTGGTCCACGCCGAGCTCGTCGAGCCCCGGGATCGGGTTGCCGTAGGGAGAGGTCGTGGGACCGCCGAGCAGCTTGACGAGCTTGCGCTCGACGGCTTCGCTCATCACGTGCTCCCAGCGGCACGCTTCATTGTGGACGTGCTCCCACTCGAGGCCGATCACGTCGACGAGAAGCCGTTCGGCGAGGCGGTGCTTGCGCATCACGCTGATCGCGCGAGCGCGGCCGGCCTTGGTGAGTTCGAGGTGGCGATCCTCGGCGACGGTCAGCAGCCCGTCGCGTTCCATGCGGGCGACCGTCTGGCTCACCGTGGGGCCGCTCTGCTCCAACCGTTCGGCGATGCGGGCCCGGAGCGGAACCACGCCCTCTTCTTCGAGGTCGTAGATGGTGCGGAGGTACATCTCAGTGGTATCGATGAGATCGTTCACGTCGGCTCCCCATTCAGTCCCAACCACGATGCTAGTCGCCCCGGGCGACAGCGGTCAGTGGTCGGGGAGTTGACTTCCAGGATTTCCGACAGACCTCGTCGCCGGGCTACGAAAGGGCCGTCATGCATCCTTTGATCAGTACTGATGATCTCATGGCCGCGTTGCGGCGGCAGCCGCCCCCGACCCTCCTCGACGTCCGGTGGTCGCTGCTCGGGCCGCCGGGCCGAGAAGAGTACGAAAAGGGCCATCTGCCCGGCGCGGTGTTCGTCGATCTGGACGCTGAGCTGGCGTCCGAACCGGGCCCGGCGGGACGCCATCCGCTGCCCGGCCCGGGCGACCTGGAGGCGGTGTTCCGTCGGGCGGGCGTCGAGGCCGAGCGCCCGGTGGTCGTCTACGACGCCGACAACGGTTCGGTCGCGGCCCGCGCTTGGTGGCTGCTGCGCTGGGCGGGGCACGAATCGGTGGCGGTGCTCGACGGCGGCTACGCGGCCTGGGCGGCCGCGGGGCAGCCCACCACGACGGACCTGCCGCAGCCGGCGGCGGGCGACTTCCGGGTCCGGCCGGGCTCGATGCCGGTGGTGGACGCGGACGCCGCGGCCCGGCTCGCCAGGGAAGGCACGCTGCTGGACGCCCGCGCGCCGGAGCGCTACCGGGGCGACGTCGAGCCGGTGGATCCGCGGGCCGGGCACATCCCGGGCGCGCTGAACGCGCCGTTCGCTGCGCACGTGGCGGAGTCCGGTCGGTGGCGGTCCCCGGAGGAGCTGGCGAAGCACTTCGCAGACCTGGGTGTCGATGCGGAGGGTCAGGTCGGGGCGTACTGCGGGTCGGGCGTGACCGCCTGCTCGGTCCTGCTCGCGCTGGAGCACGCGGGCCTGTCCGATCGGCGGCGGCCGGCAGTGCTGTACGCGGGCTCGTGGTCGAACTGGTCGGCGGATCCGGCGAGGCCGGCCGCGACCGGATCGGAGGCCGGATGAAAGATCGCTTGACCGGTGCGCGCAGGTGACCCGGAACACTGTGTTGGCCGACACAGGGCAGGTAGCGTCCGGAACATGGGTTCTCAGTGCGCGGTCGTGTGGGACGAGTCGGTGCTCGACTACGACCTGGGTGGGCAACACCCGCTGCATCCGATCAGGCTGGACCTGACCATGCGGCTGGCCCGCTCGCTCGGGGTGCTCGACGGCGTCGAGATGATCAAGCCCACTCCGGCCACCGACGCGGACCTGGAGCGCGTGCACACCGCCGAATACATGGCGGCGGTGCGCTCGGCGCCGCTGGCGGGCTGGGAGGTCGGCCACGGGCTGGGCACCGACGACAACCCGATCTTCGACCGGATGCACGAGGCATCGGCCTTGATCGCGGGTGCCTCGATCCGGGCGGCCGAGCAGATCGTGTCCGGCAAGGCCGACCGGGCGGTCAACATCGCCGGCGGACTGCACCACGCGATGGCCGATCGCGCGGCGGGCTTCTGCGTCTACAACGACTGCTCGGTGGCCATCGCGTGGATGCTGGAGCAGGGCGTGGAGCGCATCGCCTACCTCGACGTCGACGTGCACCACGGGGACGGGGTGCAGGCGGCGTTCTACGACGACCCGCGGGTCATGACCATCTCGTTGCACCAGCACCCGCTGACGTTGTGGCCCGGCACCGGGTTCTCGGCAGAGATCGGCTCCGGCGCGGCCGACGGCACCGCCGTCAACATCCCGCTGCCGCCGGGCACGGGTGACGCCGACTGGCGGCGGGCCTTCCACGCAGTGGTGCCGTCCGTGCTCGACGCGTTCCGGCCGCAGGTGCTGGTGACGCAGTGCGGCGCGGACGCACACCGGGAAGATCCGCTGGCGGACCTGTCGATGACCGTCGACGGGCAGCACGCGACCTACCAGGACCTGCGGCAGCTCGCCGAGAGCTGCGCGGGCGGCAAGTGGCTGGCGCTGGGCGGCGGCGGTTACTCGCTGTTCCGGGTGGTGCCGCGCGCCTGGACGCACCTGTTGGCGACGCTGCTGGACCGCGATCTCGACCCGGCGACGACCATCCCGGAGGACTGGATCGCGCACACCGTGCGGGTCGCGGACAACGTTCCGCTGCCGACTTCGATGACCGACGGGGCCGACCCGGCCTTCCAACGGTGGTCGGGGGTCACCGCGTCCGCGGTGGACACCTCGATTCGCGACACCCGGCACGCGGTGTTTCCGTTGCATGGTCTCGACCCGGTCGACAGCCGCGACTGAGGAGTCCGAAGTGGACGGATTAGTGGAGCAGCAGGAAGCAGCCACCCCGCGGGCGGACTACCCCCGGCAGTGGGAGGCGGACGTGGTGCTGTCCGACGGCGGCACCGTGCACCTGCGGCCGATCACCGAAGCCGACGCCGAGAAGCTGGTGGCCTTCCACGGGCGGCTCAGCGACCGGACCAGGTACTACCGCTACTTCGGCCCGTACCCGCGGATGCCCCAGCGCGACGTGGAGCGGTTCACCCGCGTCGACTACGTCAACCGCGTTGCGCTGGTGGCGCTGCTCGGCGACGACATCGTGGCGGTGGGCCGCTTCGACAGGCTCGGCGAGCAGCAGTCGGCCGAGGTCGCGTTCGTGGTGCAGGACCAGCACCAGGGGCGCGGCCTGGGATCGATCCTGCTGGAGCACCTGGCCGCCGCGGCGCGGGAACGCGGGCTGCGGCGCTTCGTGGCCGAGGTGCTCGCCGAGAACTCGACCATGGTTCGAGTCTTTCGCGACGCCGGCTACCAGGTGAGCCGGGCCATGGAAGAGGGCGTGGTGCACCTGGAGTTCGACATCGACCCGACCGAGGATTCGGTGGCCGTGGCCCGCGCCCGCGAGCAGGCCGCCGAGGCCCGCAGCGTGCACAACCTGCTGCGGCCGCGGTCGGTGGCGGTGATCGGGGCGTCCACCGACCACGCCAAGATCGGTCACGCGGTGCTGACCAACCTGCTCACCGCGGACTTCACCGGCCCGGTCTACCCGGTCAACCCGGAGCACCGCTCGGTGCGCGGGGTGCGCGCCTACGCCTCGGTGCTCGACATTCCCGACGAGGTCGACCTGGCGGTGGTGGCGATTCCGGCCGCCAGCGTGACCGGAGTGCTCGACGACTGCCTGGCCAAGGGCGTGAAGACCCTGGTCATCGTCAGCTCCGGGTTCAGCGAGGCCGGCCCGGACGGCCGCGAGGTTGAACGCGAGATGGTGCGAGCTGCGCGCGTGCACGGCATGCGCGTGGTCGGTCCCAACGCGCTGGGCGTGGTCAACACCGACCCTGAGTTCCGGTTGAACGCGAGCCTGGCGCCGCAGCTGCCCGGCCGCGGCCGCACCGGCTTCTTCTCCCAGTCCGGCGCGCTCGGGGTTGCGATCCTGGCCACCGCGACGGAGCGGGGCCTGGGGCTGTCGACGTTCGTCTCGGCGGGCAACCGCGCCGACGTGTCCGGCAACGACCTGCTGCAGTACTGGCAGACCGATCCGGCCACCGATGTCGTGCTGCTGTACCTCGAGTCCTTCGGTAACCCGCGCAAGTTCGGTCGGTTGGCGCGGCGGCTGGCCCGCAGCAAGCCGGTGGTGGTGGTGAAGTCGGGTCGCAACGCGGTGCGACCCGGCCTGGCGGCCACGTCGGTGCAGATCGACGAGACCAGCGTGCAGGCGTTGTTCGAGCAGTCCGGCGTCATCCGGGTCGAGTCGGTGGCGCAGATGTTCGACACCGCGCTGTTGCTGGCGCACCAGCCGCTGCCGCAGGGCGACCGGGTCGCGATCGTGGGCAACTCCTCGGCGCTGGGCATGATCGCCGCCGACGTGGCGCAGGCGCAGCAGTTGGAGCTGGCCTGCGATCCGGTCGACGTGGGTGCCTCGGCGGGGCCGGAGGAGTTCGCGGCGGCGGTCCGCGACGCCGCCTTGCGCCCGGACGTCGACGCGTTGGTGACGGTGTTCGCCCCGCCGGTGGCGGTTCCGGGCACGGCGTACGCCCGCGCTTTGCGGGAGGCGTTGCAGGAAGCCGGTGTCGCGCGTTCGAAGCCGGTGGTGACCACGTTCCTGGCCGCCGAAGGCGTGCCCGACGAACTCGTGGTTCCTGGCCCGGACGGAACGACCGGTAAGGGCTCGGTGCCGTCCTACCCGAGCCCAGAACGGTCGGTGCTGGCGCTCGCGCGGGTCACTAGGTACGCGCAGTGGCGCGCCGCGCCGCAGGGGCACTTCGTGCGGCCACCGGACATCGACGAGGATCGGGCGCGGGCGCTGGTCGACGGCTGGTTGGCGGCGGGCATCACCGACCTCAACGACGACCAGGCGGTGCGGCTGCTCGGCTGCTACGGCATCGACCTGGTGCCGTTCCGCCTGGTCACCGGCGTCGAAGCGGCCGTCGCGGTGGCGGAGGAGCTGGGCTACCCGGTGGCGCTGAAGTCGGCGAGCGATCAACTGCGGCACCGCAACGATCTGGTCGGCGTCCGCCTCGACCTGGGCAGTGCTCATGCCGTGCGGTCGGCGTACGCCGACATCCGGCAGGTCTCGGGGCTCGACGAGGTTTACGTGCAACGGATGGCGGCCCGGGGAACCTCGTGCGTCATCGATCTGACCGACGACCCGTCGTTCGGCACGCTGGTCTCGTTCGGTCTTTCCGGGGTGGCCAGCGAATTGCTCGGGGACAAGGCATATCGCGCGCTACCGCTGTCCGATGTGGACGTTTCCGCGCTAGTGCGCGCCCCTCGGGCGGCGCCGCTGCTGGCCGGCTACCGAGGCACCGCGCCGGCCGATCTCGCGGCGCTGGAGGATCTCGTGCTGCGAGTGGCCACGCTGGCAGAGGACCTGCCGGAGGTCCGCGACCTGGCGTTGCAGCCGGTGCTCGCCTCTCCGACGGGCGCCGTGGTCGCAGGCGCCAGGGTTGGCATCCGGGCGTCTCCGGCGGCGCTGGACGCCGGGCCGCGCCGGCTCCGCTGATCGCTGCCGCGCGGCGCTGCCCGAAACTGGACGGTTCCGTTAATCTGGCGACGTGGACGAGCAAACCATCGAGAACAACGCCGAGAACGGTTCGGGCGGCCAGGCTTCTCTGGTGCTCGGGCAGATTTCGGCCGGTGCGCACCGGCCGACCGTGCGCGCCGCCGAGCAGGACGATCCCAGCAGCCCGGTGGTCGTCCTGCTCCCCGCGATGGGCGTGCCCGCCAGGTACTACCGCCCGTTCGTCGCCGATCTCCACGCCCAGGGCCTGGCGGTGGTGACCTTCGACGTGCGCGGCCAGGGCGAGAGCAAACCGCAGGCCGCCCGCGGCGTGCGTTTCGGCTACCAGAGCATGATCGACGACGTGGACGGCGTGCTCGATCTCGTCGACGCGGTTTTCCCGCAGGCACCGCGGTTCCTGCTCGGGCACAGCATGGGGGGCCAGATCGCGTTGCTGCACGCGGCATCCCGCCCGGGCCGGGTGCAAGGCGTGGCGTTGGTGGCTTCAGGCTCGGTGTGGTTCGGGAGCTTCCCTGGGATGTACAAGTTGCGCACGCTGTTCGGTACGCAGTTGGTGGCGGCCACGTCGGCGCTGCTCGGCTACTGGCCCGGCCAGCGGTTCGGCTTCGGCGGCCGCCAGGCGACCGACCTGATGCAGGACTGGGCGCGGCAGGCCCGCACCGGCCGTTACCGGCTGAACGGCTCGACGACCGACTACGAGGCGGCGCTGCGGGAAGTGCGGCAGCCGCTGCTGACCGTCAGCGTCGCGGGCGACCGGCTGGCCCCGCAGTCCTCGGTGGATCACCTGGCGGCGAAAGCCGGGCGAGCGCCACGCACCGCCAAGCACTACACCCGGGTGGCATCCGGCGCGGAGAGCCTCGGCCACTTCAACTGGGTGCGAAACGGCGGCGAACTGTCCCGCTGGATCCGGGACTGGATCGCCGCCGTCGACTCCTCGGTCCACGCCTAGCGCGATCGCCACTGGCCTTCCGGAGGCACGCGGGCGATCGGTATTGCGGGAGCCGATCGCATTGGTGGGGCGGGAAATCCGCCCCACCGTTTGCCGAAGGACGGCGTCAGCAGACCGAGTCGGTCGGCTTGGGGACGTCGAGACCGAACAGCGGGCGCAGCTTCAGCCCGACCCAGGTGCCGACCAGTGCCAACAGGCCCCAGGCCCAGCCGTGCAACGAGAACGAGGCGATCCCCGAGAAGTAGGCGCCGATGTTGCAGCCGTACGCCAGCCGCGCGCCGTAGCCCATCAGCAAGCCGCCGATCACGGCGGCCAGCACGACCTTCGCGGGCAGCCGCTTGGCCAGCACGAAGGCACCCGACGCCGCCGATGCCACGAGCGCACCGACGATGATTCCGAAGTCCAGCACCGAGGTGGAGTCGGCCAGCACCGGACCGGTCAGGGTCGCAGCGCGTTCCCCTTGCCAGTAGGGCCAGCTCGCCACGTCCACGCCCACCGCCTGCAGCGCCTTCGAACCCCACAGCACGAACGCCGAGGTGATGCCCCACGGGCTGCCGCGAGTCAGCAGCACGACCGCGTTGAGCCCGGCCAGCAAGAGCGCTCCGACCCACAGCGGCCACGAACCGCGCAACACGCGCCAAAGCCCGCGCGACGTCGGCGGCCGGCCCGCCGGGGGAGCGTTGTGCCGCCGCGCCCATCGTGTTGCGGTGTAACCGATCGCGCCCAGCACTGCGAGCTGCACCACCAGCGCGCCGAAGTAGCCAAGCCCGGTGTCCTCGGCGAGGGAGAACGACCCGAGGGTGATCGTGTCCGATGTCCACATTGGAAGGTGCAGCGCGCCCAGCACCGAACCGCAGATGAAGAAGAAGAGCGTGACCACCAGCAGGGTGTTCCCGCCGCCGACGGCGAACAAGGTGCCCGACGCGCACGCGCCCCCGAGCTGCATCCCGATGCCGAACAGGACCGCGCCGACGACGAGCCCGAGCCCGAGCGGTTCGACGTTTCCCTCCGGCGTGGCGCCGAAGAACGTCACGCCGCCGGCCAGGATCGGAGCGAACAAGATCGACGCCGCGCCGAGCATCAGCAGGTGCGCCCGCACTCCGGACGTCTGTCCAACCGAGACGAGTTGCCGCCAGGCCGAGGTGAAACCGAAGCGGGAGTGGAAAAGCGTCAGCCCGAGCGCGAGGCCCAACCCGGCCAGCACGGCGGACTTCACGCCGACCACAACAGCCGCGGCGGCCACTAGCGCAACGGCCGCGATCAACCCGACGGTCAACGGAACCCACTGCGGCTTGCCCTGCGGAGCCGGGGGCGCGTCAGCGGATGGGGCAGGTGTGGCGGTGGTGGACATTCCTCACTCCCGAATGTGAAGCGGATTCGTCGACGAAACCACGCACCGGCCACCGACCACCAGCCGTTTCGAAATGTGGGAAAGATGTGGATTCAATCCGATGCGGATTCCGCGCAACCAGCCGCTCGGGCCGCTCCGTCCTTAGGGCATGAGACGCCTACAAACCGCAGTGGGCGCGGGTGTTCTGCTCGTAGCGCTGGCAGCCTGCGCCCAACAGCCATCCAACGAAGTTGGTTTCGGTGGTCAGCCTCCGGTCCCGCCCGGCCCGGTGCAGCCGAAACCCGAGCCGGAACGCGCCCCGGTCGCCGAGACCGCGGTCGACATATCGTTGCTGCCCAAGGGATATCCGAAGAAGGTCTGGACCCAGGACGACGGAAAGGTCGTCGTGGCAACCGGTCAGGAAGGCGGCTGCAGCAAGGTGCACGCCGAACTGGCCGAGCAGACCGCCGACCACGTGAAGGTGGTGCTGGTCGAAGAAACCCCGGAACCACCGGGAATCTGCACCATGGACCTGCGCTACCCGCCGGTGGCGGTGCAGCTCGACGCGCCACTGGACGCGCGGAAGGTCGTTCTGGAACAACGAGATGTCAAGATTCCCCGCTGATCGGTGACCGCGTGATACCTGCCAATCGCGTCGATCGGCTGAGCTGAAACCTGTACTCCCGCAGGAGGTGGGGCTCCTGCGGGAGTACAGGTGTGTCAGCGGCCGAAGGAGATCTGCAGGGTCGGCTTGGTGGCGTTGGCGAAGAAGTCGTTGCCCTTGTCGTCGACCACGACGAACGCGGGGAAGTCCTCGACCTCGATGCGCCACACCGCTTCCATGCCGAGCTCGGGGTACTCCAGCACCTCGACCTTGCGGATGCAGTCCTGGGCCAGGCGCGCGGCGGGACCGCCGATGGAACCGAGGTAGAAGCCGCCGTGGGTGTGGCAGGACTCGGTCACCTTCGCCGACCGGTTGCCCTTGGCGAGCATGACCAGCGAGCCGCCCGCGGCCTGGAACTGCTCGACGTAGGCGTCCATGCGACCGGCGGTGGTGGGGCCGAACGAGCCGGAGGCGTAGCCCTCCGGCGTCTTGGCCGGGCCCGCGTAGTACACGGGGTGGTCGCGCAGGTAATCGGGCATCGGCTCGCCGGCGTCCAGCCGCTCGGCGATCTTGGCGTGCGCGATATCGCGCGCCACCACCAGCGGACCGGTCAGCGACACGCGGGTCTTGACCGGCAGCTTGGACAGCTCCGCGCGGATCTCCGCCATCGGCTGGTTCAGGTCGATCTTGACGACCTCGTCGGAGAGCTGTTCGTCGACCACGTCCGGCAGGTAGCGGGCCGGGTCGCGCTCCAGCTGCTCCAGGAACACGCCCTCCGGGGTGATCTTGGCCTTGGCCTGGCGGTCCGCCGAGCACGACACCGCGACACCCACCGGCAGCGAGGCGCCGTGCCGGGGCAGCCGGATGACCCGCACGTCGTGGCAGAAGTACTTGCCGCCGAACTGCGCGCCGATGCCGAACTGCCGGGTCATCTCCAGCACCTGCTGCTCCATCTCGACGTCGCGCAGGGCGTGCCCGGAGGCCGAGCCCTCCCGCGGCAGTTCGTCGAGGTAGCGGGCCGATGCGAGCTTCGCGACCTTGAGGTTGAACTCGGCGGACATACCGCCCACCACGATCGCCAGGTGGTACGGCGGGCAGGCCGCGGTACCCAGCGAGCGCAGCTTCTCCTCCAGGAACCGGCCGAGGCGCGTCGGGTTCAGCAGCGCCTTGGTCTCCTGGTACAGGAACGTCTTGTTGGCGCTGCCGCCGCCCTTGGCCATGAACAGGAACTCGTAGGCCGGGTCGGTGCCGGGCTTGTTGTACAGCTCGATCTGCGCGGGCAGGTTGCTGCCGGTGTTGCGCTCGTCCCAGAAGTTCAGCGGCGCCATCTGCGAGTACCGCAGGTTGAGGTCCTGGTAGGCGTCGAAGACGCCCCGGGCGAGCGCCTCTTCGTCGTGACCGCCGGTGAGCACGGTCTCGGTGCGCTTGCCGATGACGATCGCCGTGCCGGTGTCCTGGCACATCGGCAGCACGCCGCCGGCGGACACGCACGCGTTGCGCAGCAGGTCGGTCGCCACGAACCGGTCGTTGGGGCTGGCTTCCGGGTCTTCGACGATCGCGCGCAGCTGCGCCAGGTGGGACGGGCGCAGCAGGTGCTGGATGTCCTTGATGGCCTCGGTTGCCAGGGCGGTGAGCGTGGTCGGCTCGACCTCGAGGAATCGTCGCCCGGCCGCCTCGACGACTCGGATGCCTTCGGTGGTCACCAGGCGGTAGTCGGTGTTGTCGGGGCCGAGGGGGAGCACCTCGGTGAAATCGAACGTGGTGGTCACGTCGCGGCTCCTTTGCGCGCGTTCGGGTTACGCGATGACCAATAAAACCGCGCGGTCGATCAGCGCGTCCACGGGGGTGGCCCAGGTGTGACGGATCGCCCGCCCTGGTGACGCGGCGGAGCACCTGCGAGGCTGGCGGCCGAACATCTCGCCACACCCCGGACGCGGGGCCGGAGCAACGGAGGTCGCCTTGCCGACGACAGATCCCCTCGATGCACTGGTCAATCTTCGTGACCTGGGCGGGCAGCCCGCCGGTGACGGCGTGGTGACGACGGCCGGCGTGGTGTACCGAAGTGATGCTCCGCACAGTGGTGACCGGGTGCCGGAGGGAGCGTCGCCGTGGCCGCCGAAGGTCGTGGTGGATCTGCGGGATTCGGTGGAGACCCGTGACCAGGAACACCCGCTCGCGGCGGTGGCCACCGTGCACCACGTGCCGCTGCTGGAGGAGGCTCAGGACGCGGATGTCGAACTCGACGAGGCCGCCCACGAGCTGACGGCGCTGTACCAGTCGATCCTCCAGGGCGCGCCGAAGAAGCTGGTCGAGGTGTTCCGCATCGTCTTGGAGGCGGACGGTCCGACGCTGATCCACTGCGCGGCGGGCAAGGACCGCACGGGAGTGGTCTCGGCGATGCTGCTGGGCGCGGTGGGAGTGCGCCGCGACGCGATCGTGGCGGACTACGTGCGCACGGACCGGAACATGTTCCGCGTCCTGCAGCGCCTGAACGTGGCCCCGGCCCTGCCGCCGGGCGTGGACGAGGAGATGGTCCACGAGCTCTTGTCGACGCCGACGGAAGCGATCGAGAGCGTCCTGAACGCCTTCGAGGCCCACGAGGAAGGTGCCAGGGGCTGGCTCCGAGCCCACGGAGCCACGAACGAAGAACTGGACCGCTGGCAAGCCAAGTTCCTGCCGTAGCGAAACCGGACGTTCGGCCTGGTCGCGGCACTCGTGCGTGTTTTGTGCTGCCATAGCAACCCAAAGCGCTCACGGCCCCTGACCAGGCCGAACGTCCGTTCAGCAGTTGTTGGTGGCTGGATTTGCGGGCAAAGAGGTCGGGAGGCCGGACCCGCCCGAACGACGAGTCCGCCCTCCCGTGGTGAGCGGCGAAACCGCCGCAAAGACCAAAAACCGAAGCGGAAAAAAGGGGAGAAGGACGATGGTCCCGCCCCAACCCGACAAGCTCAAAGAGCCAACTGGGTGTACCCAACACCCAGAACCAAAAAAACAAGCGGCCGAGAAACCCCGCCAACCAGCAACAACCCAAGCGCCAAGCCCCCGAAGCCACAAAGCCCCGGAAGTCTCGGCCCCCCGAAGGTCTGAACGACTGAACGTCCCGAATGACCTGAGGTCTTGGACTCCCGAAGGTCCGAACGGCTGAAGGTTCCGAAGGACCGGAGGCTGGTCGGTGAGCAGGCCGGGAACGCTCAAGAACGTGAGGAGCGATCCCGAAAGCGACCACCGCACCGTGGGGGTCTGCGGGGGCTCGGCCCCCGCAGAATCATTCTGGCCGCGCCGTGGTCCGCGCTTTCCGCGGACACACGGCGCCCCAAAATCGCGCGGTCAGCTTGCGTACGCGCGCAAGCGGTCGGCGCGGTCGCCCTGGCGGAGCTTGGCCATGACTTCCCGCTCGATCTGCCGGACCCGCTCGCGGGAGAGCCCGAACGACTTGCCGATCTGGTCCAGGGTGCGCGGCTGGCCGTCGTCGAGGCCGTAGCGCATCCGGATCACCGACTGCTCGCGCTCCTCCAGCGTGGCCAGCACGCGGCGCAGGTCGTCCTGCAGGAACCCGGAGATCACCGCGTTCTCGGCGTCGGCCGATTCGGCGTCCTCGATGAAGTCGCCGAGCGGCGCGTCCTCCTCGGCCCCGACCGGCATGTCCAGGCTGACCGGGTCGCGGGAGTGGTCCATCAGGTCGAGGATCTTCTCCACCGGGATGCCGGCCTCTTCGGAGAGCTCCTCGTCGGTGGCTTCGCGGCCGAGCTTCTGGTGCAGGTCGCGCTTGATCCGGGCCAGCTTGTTGACCTGTTCGACCAGGTGGACGGGCAGCCGGATGGTGCGGCTCTGGTCGGCCATGCCGCGGGTGATGGCCTGCCGGATCCACCAGGTCGCGTAGGTGGAGAACTTGAAGCCCTTGGTGTAGTCGAACTTCTCCACCGCGCGGATCAGGCCCAGGTTGCCTTCCTGGATGAGGTCCAGCAGCGGCATGCCGCGGCCGGTGTAGCGCTTGGCCAGGCTGACGACCAGGCGGAGGTTGGCCTCCATGAGGTGGTTCTTCGCCCGGCGGCCGTCGCGGACCACGGCACCGAGGTCGGAGCGCCGCTCGGGGGAGAGGTTCTTGCTGGTCTCCAGCAGGTGCTTGGCGAAAACCCCGGCCTCGATCCGCTTGGCGAGGTCGACCTCTTCCTGTGCGGTGAGCAGCGCGGTGCGCCCGATGCCGTTGAGGTAGACGCGCACCAGGTCGGCCGATGGGCCCTGGGTGTCCAGCTCTTCGGCGGCGGTGACGTCTGGCTTGGTGGTCTGCGGGACGGTCATTGAGCTCCCTCCCTGGCGGGCTGGCTTGGCGGGCGCAAATCACACCTGCGCGCCGTTGCGCGGTGTGGAGGACGCGTACGCTCGGTTGTACGGGCTCCGCGTCGACGTCTTCTCCGGCGCTACCGATGGGTGCGTAGGTGACCTGTCGGCATGGCCGTCGAAGCTTCGTTACCTGGAAAACGACCGGCGTGCCGAATTCGTTCCCGAAGTTCTCGAAGAGGAGACGTCATGGCGGTCACATCCGTTGCGCCGCCAAGCCTGAGGATTTGCTGAGAGCTCTCGTTACCTTTAGACCTCAACCAAAAGCGTGAATGGCCCGTCGTTCACGCTCTCCACCGCCATCATCGCGCCGAACACCCCGGTGGCCACCCGCGCGCCCCGCTCGCGCAGCGCCGCCACAACCCCGTCTACCAGCGGTTCGGCCTGTTCCGGCCGGGCCGCCTCGGTCCACGACGGGCGGCGTCCCTTCTTGGTCGACCCGTAGAGCGTGAACTGGCTGACGACGAGCAGCGGTGCCCCGGTGGTGGCGCAGGACTCCTCGTCTCGCAGCGCCCGAATCTCGTGCAGTTTGCGTGCCATATTTGCGACTTCTTGAGGCCCGTCGGAATGCGTCACACCCAATAGCACTAACAGCCCGGGTTCTTCGATCTTGCCGACCACGACGCCGTCGACAGTTACCGAGGCGCGAGTGACTCGGGTGGCGATTGCTCTCATTGGTCCCCGCCCGTCCATTCCGCCGGGAGCAGCATTCCGTGCCGGACGAGTTCGCGCACCATCGGGATCGCGGCCCGGGTCAGTTCCTCGGAGTCTTCGCCGTATCCCATCGCGAGCAGTTCGAGGAGCTCGCCGAGTGGCAGCGCCCCTCGGCACCCAGCGAGCAGCCGCACGCCCAGTTCGTCGATCTCGTGCTGCCAGCCCGGCCCGTCGGTGCGGTGCAGCCGGTGCACGAGCGGTTGCCAGCCTTCGTCGCCGGGCTCCGAGACCGCTTCCAGCACGGTGCTGTCGGCGGTGACCAGGCGAGCCGCCAGCAATGCCGCGGCGGAGTCGTGGGCGCGCAGCCAGTCGACGCGGCGCAGCCACTGGTCCGATTCCGGGCCCAGCGGGTCGTCGAAGGCGTGCCGGAGGTCTTCGCAGACGACCTCGCCGCGCGCGTCGGTGCGGCGCAGCGTGACGAATCCGAAGCCGATCCCGATCACGTCGTTGGCCTCGAACCAGTCCAGCCACTCGGCCGCCTTCCGCAGGCCTTGCGGGGACCGCAGGTCGTATCCGGCGTCGCGCAGCCAAGTGCCCACGTACAGGGCGGGATCGGCGACGTCGCGCTGCACGAACCAGGCGTCCACCCCGGCACCCGGCGGCAGCCACCGGGATACCCGGTCCTGCCAGTCCTCGCCGTCCCTGTGCACCCAGGAGGCCAGGAGCTGCCCGGTGCCGCCCTCAGCGAGGAAGCCGGACAGCTGCCGCACGACCAGCGCGCTCGCGTCGTCGCCGGCCAGCCCCGAGTCGCGGTAGGTGAAGTCGGTGCGCGGCGGGCCGACCACGAACGGCGGGTTGCACACGACCTGGTCGAACTTGCGGCCCCGGACCGGGTCGAACCACTCGCCCTCGGCGAGCTCGACGTCGATGCGGTTGAGCCGGAACGTCGCCTCGGCCAGCGCCAGCGCCCGCTTGGACACGTCGGTCGCGGTGATCCGCTGCGCGTGCGTGCTCGCGTGCAAGGCCTGCACGCCGCAACCGGTGCCGAGGTCGAGCACCGAGCCCACCGGCCGCCGCGAGGTCGCCCGGACCAAGCTCAGCGACGCGTGCCCCACGCCGAGCACGTGGTCGGCCTCCACGGGGCGGCCGCCGCGCAGATCCGAATCCAGGTCCGAGACGACCCACCACGATTCGTCGTCGACGCCGTGCGGGCGGACGTCGAGCCCGGCGCGCAGCCGGTCGCCGTCGCCGACGAGCAGCCCGGCGGCCGTTGCTTCGGCCGCCGGCAGCGGGTCGAGCGCTGCTTCGACGGCGGCCTGCGACTCGGGCTGGCCGAGCAGGAACAACCGGACCAGGGTGCCGAGCGCGCCGGCGTCGGTGGTGGCGCGCAGCGCCGGAACGGGCTCGCCCCGGCCCAGCGCGGCGTGCGCTTCGGGACCGAGGAGCTCCACGACGCCGTCGGCGTGGTAGCCGGCGGCCTGGAAGGCGTCGCGAAGTCGATCGATGCGGTCATTGGACAGGTCTGGAATCACGATCCCGATCCTCACACGGCCACCCGTTCGTGCATCTGGGAGCACCCGCCCGCGGACCTCCGGAAAATCGATCGCGCCCCGAGTTCCTCCTGCACGAACATGAACGGATGAGACCTGCGATCGGTGCCGCCCTTGTTCGGTGTGGGGAATGCGGCGGCTACGAATACAGCGGCGCACCCGATTGCGGCCGCTGCCGGGCGCTGGTGGATGACGTCGTCGAAGAGGAGTGGCGGCGCTTCCGCACCGAGTGGGCGGAGGAACCGGAGTCGGAGATCGCCGGGCTGGTAGCGGCCGAGCCGGATCGGCATGACTGGCGGGTGGTGGACGCCGCGCTCGATCGGATCACCTGCGATGAATGCGGAGACCGGCTCAGTCGCGGGCCGGCGGACTGCGCTGCCTGCAACCTCGCCCACGGATTCCGGTACGCCGCGGTCGAGACCGATCGGCCAGGTGTGCCGCCGCTCAACGAGCACGCTGTCCGCGTGAACGTCTCGGTCGTCCGCAGGCCGCAGGTGACCTCGGCGAAGGAACTGCTCGCCAGGCGCTTGCTGCTGCCGGCGTTGCTGGTCGGCTTCCTGCCTACGACAGCGGAGGCCCAGCGCATGAGCGCTCTGATCAAAGGAGGAGCCGCGCCAGATCGGGTTGTCGAGCTGATCGACGACTGGCTCCGAACGCGGCGCCTCGAAGGGCCAAGCGCGTAGATCGGAACGAGCTTCGCTCGGCCGCTGCACATTCGCTTGAATGAGCACCTTTCTCGGAGGCCGCCGAATCGGCGAGTGCCGTGGCGGTGTAGCTCCCGCAGGATGCTTTCGATTTGCCGCTGACGACATCCATTGCCGCTTCGATGCTGCGGCTATTCGCTACTGCTTACTTTTTGGTGCGTACCGCACTAAATAGTGGGTACTTGTCGGTCCGACGCGCGGAGGTGACGATTTGCTGGCTTGCTGAAAGTGAGATCAAAGGAGCGATTCACGATGACCAAGTCCTCGCCGGTTCCGATCACGGTCCTCGGTCTCGGCGCCATGGGGCGAGCTTTGGTAGCGGCGTTCTTGCGCGGCGGCCACCCGACCACGGTGTGGAACCGCACGCCCGGCAGGGACGCCGAACTCGTCGCCGCCGGAGCCGCCTCCGCCGCGACGGTCGACGAGGCGGTCCGGGCGGATGGCCTGATCGTCGCCTGCCTGTTGGACCACGAATCGGTGCACGATGTCCTCGATTCCGTGGTCGACGACCTGGCCGGGCGGACGGTCATCAACCTGACCTCCACTGCGCCGAGCGACGCGAGGGAACTGGCCGCCTGGGCGGAGAGCCACGGCATCGAATACCTGGACGGCGGCATCATGGCCATTCCGGCCATGATCGGGCGGCCGGAGTCGTTCCTGCTGTACAGCGGATCGAAAAAGGTGTTCGACGAAAATGCGGCGACGTTGGAGTTGCTGGGTTCGGCCGAGTACTTCGGTGCGGATGCGGGAATGGCCTCGCTCTACGATTTCGCGTTGCTGGCAGGGATGTACACCATGTTCGCCGGGTTTTCCCACGGTGCGGCCATGGTGCGCACCGAAGGCGTTTCGGCCACCGAATTCGCAAGGCATGCGGTGCAGTGGCTCTCGGCGATGGTGCGGGTCATCCCGCTGAGTGCGGAAGCCATCGAGGCCGGTGACCGCGCCGGTGGGCAAAGCCTCGACTTCACCAAGGCCGCCCTCGACGCCATCGTCCGGGCGAGCCGCGAAGCCGGAGTGGGGCTGGACGTGGTCGGTCCGCTCAAGGCCCTGGTCGACCGCCAGGTCGCAGACGGCCACGGCGCCGAATCCTTCGACGCGGTGTTCGCGGGGGTCAGGGCGCCCGGTTCCGAGTGAGTCGCCGCGGCGACCACCGGCGCGCCTGACGTGTGAAAATGAGGCGCATGTCCAACATGCTGCACCTCACCGGCGACACCGACGCCGACGAGCTGCTCAGCGACGACTCGTTCGCCCTGCTCACGGGCATGCTGCTGGATCAGCAGGTCGCGACACTTTGAAGGTGAGTTGGGTGCCTGATCACCTGGCCGATCTCGACTCGCCCGTGCAGCGGCGTGCGCGTCATGACTGCGTCCGGAAACTGGTGTCTCCTCCGGAGTCGGCAGTCAGTGCGGTGGCCAGGTTGTGGAGTCGACCGAAGGCGCGGGCCATACCCACATGGTCGGCGTAGTCGCGTGATTCGACGATGACTCCGTCACGTACCCGTGCCACGAAGATGCACGGCACCGTGAACGAACGGCCGTTCGCCGAACCGACGTAGCTGAACTCGAAGATGACCACTTCGGGATCCGCGGTTTCGTGGACGTGGCCCACGGGCTCGAACCGGTCGACTCCTGGCGTTCGGGCTGGTCCTTCGGCGAAGTGCTGGCGTAGTTCGGCACGGGTTCGCAGTGGTGTGTCGCCCGTTGGCGCGAATGGGTGTCGGACATCGGTGTGTTCGGCGTACAAGCTGGCCAGGTGGTCGAGCTGTCCCTGTGTCTCCTGCTCGGTGAGATTGCCGGCGATCAGCCGGCTGACTCCCGTCGCGACGGTGCGGACAGCATCGGCTGGTGATGACGGCACTACACCCTCCAAGCGCTAATCGGAGTCTGAACTTCGGAAGCGTATCGAAGTCCGGACTCCGGTTAAAGTGGTCCGAACCGAGTCTTGAAGGGGGGCGGGATGCGGCAGGACGCGCGGGAGAACCGGGAACGGATCCTGGCGGCGGCCGAGGAGGTTTTTGGCTCACGCGGGGCCGCCGGGTCGACCGAGGAGGTGGCCCAGCGGGCCGGCGTCGGCATCGCCACGGTCTTTCGCCACTTCCCGACCAAGGAGGAGCTGATCGAGGCAGCGCTGCTGCAGCATTTCGATCAGCTCACCGAACGGGCCTACGCTCTTGCCGCCGGGGAGGACCCGGCCACAGCGTGGCGCGGCCTCGTGCGGGCGATGATCGAAACCGGCGCCACGAAACTGACGCTCACCTCAGTGCTGGCCGACCGCGAGGGAGTTCCGGACAGTGCCGGCGCCGCGTCGAACCGGTTGAAGGTCGCCGTCAGCGAGATCCTCAGTCGGGCGCAGGACGCCGGAACCGTCCGGCCCTCGGTCACGATCGAGGAGGTCTACCTGCTCATCCGCGGGCTCGCTCAAGCGTCAGCGACGATGCGGCCTCGGTCCGACGTTCTGGAACGCGCCATCGACGTCGTGCTCACCGGACTGTCGCAGTCCGGTCGCCTGCCTGTGGACGACGGCTGACCGGCCGGATCGAAACGAACGCACTCGGCCAACGGTGGTTCGGCCGAAACCCAGGATGTACGCCCCTCAGCACCGGACATCGGTGGGTTCGGTTGCGTGCCAGGATGGTGGCATGTCCAACATGCTGCACCTCACCGGCGACACCGACGCCGACAAGCTGCTCAGCGACGACTCGTTCGCCCTGCTCACGGGCATGCTGCTGGATCAGCAGATCAGCATGGAGATCGCGTTCGCGGGACCGAAGAAGATCGCCGACCGGATGGGCGGGTTCAGCCTCGCCAAGATCGCGGAAACCGATCTCGACGACTTCGTCGAGCTGTGCGTGCAGAAGCCGGCGATCCACCGCTACGGCGGGTCGATGGGGCGGCGGGTGCACGCGCTGGCCCAGTACATCGCCGAGCACTACGACGGGCGCACCGACGGCATCTGGACCGACGGCGACCCGGACGGCAAGGAGGTGCTGAAGCGGCTCAAGGCGCTGCCCGGGTTCGGCGACCAGAAGGCGCGGATCTTCCTCGCCCTGCTGGGCAAGCAGCGTGGCGTCGAGCCGACCGGTTGGCGTGAGGCGGCGGGTGCCTACGGCGACGTGGACGCCCGCCGCTCGATCGCCGACGTCGTCGACGATCAGTCCCTCGCCGAGGTGCGCGCCTGGAAGAAGGAGCAGAAGGCGGCGGCCAAGGCTGCCAAGGGCTGACTGCCGAAAATCGCTCTCGTCGTGATGCCCAGCGGCGCTAGTGTCGGCCGGGGGAGGCGTTGATGGACGAGCGGAGGCTGGTGCGGGTCTCGAAGTACCTGTCCAAGCACCTGCGGCACCGGCCCGAGCGGATCGGTATCCAACTGGACGAGCACGGTTGGGTGGTGGTCGACGAGTTGCTGGCGGCGGCCGGCTCGCACGGGTTTCCGATTTCGCGGGCGGAGCTGGTGCAGGTCGTCGAGGACAACGACAAGCAGCGGTACGTGATCGACGGCGATCGGATCAGGGCCAGCCAGGGCCATTCGGTTCCGGTCGACCTCGACCTGCCGGTGACGGAACCGCCCGCGTTGCTGTTCCACGGCACGGTCGAGCGCAACCTGGGCGGCATCCGCGCCAAGGGGCTGCGGCCGATGAACCGGCATCACGTCCACCTGTCGGTCGATCGCGAGACCGCGAAGCGCGTCGGCGCGCGGCGGGGGAGACCGGTCGTGCTGACCGTGGACGCCGCGGGGATGCACACGAGCGGGCACGAGTTCCGGGTCAGCGCGAACGGCGTTTGGCTGGTGGATCACGTCATGCCCGAGTTCATCCGCTATCCGGACTGACGCGGCGGCGGCACTACGGGTGGTAACCGGATAACGCCCGGCAATGTCAACGCGGAAGCCAAGGCAGGGCCTGCGAACCCGCGGGCCTTCGCACTGGGGGACCGCCTATGACTCGCTACGCCGTTGCCGCCGCATTGTCGGGACTGATGCTCGCGATGGGGGCGTGCAGCGCTCCGCCGCCGCGTTTTCTGCCGCCGCGCGTCGCACCGTCGTCGATGCCGTTGCCGAGCAAGATGTCGGCTCGGCTGGTCGCGCCGGTGGCCGCACGCGCTCCGGAGGTGGTCGCTCTGACCTGCGAGCCGGACGCCGCGCCGCGCTTCGACGACCCGAACAACCCGAACGCCATCACGAACAAGGCGTGCGGCTCGGTCGACGGGAACGGCAACGCGCGCTCTTCCGATCCGTGGATCGACGACCAATTGACGGCAACGCGCGTTGAGCCGCCGACGCCGCCGACCAATTCAGCCCCGTGCGCCGGGCTGACCTACGAGCAGTGCCACGGCATTCCGGATCCGCCGGCGAGCTCCACGCCCGACGAACCGTCCAGTCCGCCCGTCACGGCGAGCACGGCACCGACGAGTCCCCCGCCGACCAGCTCGGCACCGGCGGAGGCGAGGACCGGTTCGCCGACGACCTCCGACTCGCCGACCACTTCCGGATCAGCGCCCACCGCGACCGGCCAACCCGCGACCGGATGAGCTCACGCGCCCGCGGATCAGGCCGCCGCGGCGGCGCCGGGGCTCTGGTAGCGGTCGACGTACTCCTGCATGGACAGCTCGGCGATCGCGTACATGATCTCGTCGGTGATCGAGCGCAGCACCGGCAGCGACGACTCCATCCCGGCGTAGCGGGAGAAATCCAGCGGGTCGCCGAAGCGGACCGTCACCGGGTGCGGCCGGGGGATCTTCTTGCCGCGCGGCTGGAGTTTGTCCGTGCCGGTCAACCCGACCGGCACCACCGGCGCGCCGGTGGCCAGCGCCAGCCGGGCCACGCCGGTCCGCCCCCGGTACAGCCGCCCGTCGGGCGAGCGGGTGCCTTCCGGGTGGATGCCGAACGCGCCGCCGTCGCGCAGCACCTGCTCGGCGGTGTCCAGGGCCTCCTTCGCGGCGCGCCCGCGCCCGCGCTCCACCGGGATCGCGCCGAGCGAACTGAACAGCCACTTGGTCAGCGCGCCCTTCGTGCCGGCGCCGTTGAAGTACTCGGCCTTGGCCAGGAACGCCACCGGCCGCGGCAGCACCAGCGGCACGATGAAGCTGTCGAGCACGGCGAGGTGGTTCGGGGCAAGGATCACCGGGCCGGTCGTCGGCACCTTGTCGGCGTCGATCACGGTCGGTCGGTAGATCGTCCGCGCCACCGCGCCCACGACCCGCTTGCTCACCGAGTACAGCATTCGCCCTCCCGTGCCGTTGATCCCGATCGAATCTAACCCGGCGAGGTTTCGGCGTTGCGTCCTGCCGGTCAACCTCTGGGTCCGGCTGGTCGGCCCGGCGCCCGGGGTTGCGGGGTCGGCGAGCCCGGGCTATCGGGGGAGGCGATCGGGTGGCAGCATGGGACTCGGAGGTAGCGTCGTGAACAGCTCACATCGTGACGACACCCCGGTGCTGATCACCGAGGCACAGCCGTCCTACGACGATCAGCAGGCGAAGCGTCGCCGCAGGTACGCGATCATGATGGCCAGCCGGATTCCATGTCTGGTCATGGCCGCAGTGGTGTTCCAGGTGTGGCATCTGTGGTGGTTGTCACTGATCATCTTGGCGATTTCCATCCCGCTGCCGTGGATGGCGGTGCTCATCGCCAACGACCGGCCGGCGAAGAAGAGCGAGCACGTGAACCGATTCCGCCGTTCGCCGCACTCGATCGAATCCCGCAGCCATCAGGTCATCGACGGCGCCTGACAGCAAACACCCGGGCGGATGCGGACATGCGTCGATGCCGTGCGGCATCATTGGGGGCATGAGCACGATGACGATGCCGGAGACCGATACCCGGACCGAGACCACTGATCAGACCAGTGACGACCGTCCGGAGATGTTCCACTACGTGCAGAAGGACAAGATCGCGGAGAGCGCGGTCATGGGCACGTTCGTAGTCGCGCTGTGCGGCGAGGTCTTCCCCGTCACCAAGTCGGCGAAGCCGGGCTCGCCGGTCTGCCCGGACTGCAAGGAGATCTTCGAGTCCCTGCCCTCGGGCGGCAAGGACTGACCTTCCGGATCCGCGCGGCGGCGCTCAGCCGCCGTGCGGTTCGGCCTGCTTGTCGATCGGTTTCTTCGGCATCGGTGCGCCGTTGCGCGGCGGCTGCGCGGGCGGGCTCGGCTTCTCGCCCTCTTCGACCTGGCCGTTCCGCCACGCGCGGTAGCCCTCTTCGGTGTGCATCCGCTGCGCGAGGCGCTTCATCTCCAGACGGCGCCACCTCCGGCGCTCCCGGCGGGTCATCTTCGCCGGCCACATCTCCTGGATCGCGTTGTTGAACTGCGCGCCCATGATGATCGCCAGCCCGATGAAGAACGCGAACAGCAGGAACGCGATCGGGGTCGCCAGCGCGCCGTAGGTGTAGCCGGTGCCGGTCACCCACGTGATGTAGAGCCGCAGGCCGATGCTGGCGCACAGGAAGATCGCCATCGCCAGCAGCGCCCCGGGCAGGCCGCGATGCCACGGCAGCTTCCTGGGCAGCGCCACCTTGTACAGCGTCGCCAGCGCGACCACCAGGCCGATCCCGGTCGCCGGGTAGTAGAACGCCTGGATCAGCCAGGCGATGTCGTCCTGGAAGTCCTGCGGGAAGATCGTCGGCAGCCAGTCCGGGCCCAGCGCGACCACCGGCAGCCCGACCACCGCGAGGATCAGGCACACCAGGTACAGCAGCAGCGCGAAGGTCCGCTGCCACACGCTGTTGCGCACCAGGTACTGGTCGTAGGCGAGCGTGATCGAGTCGACCAGCGACGCCAGCGCCGACGAACCCGCCCACAGCGAGATCAGGAAGCCGACCGAGACGATCTCGCTGCGCCCCTTGGTCAGGATGTCGGCGACGGTCGGGCCGATGATCTGGTCCACCACGTTCGCCGTGAACACCGTGCGGGAGAAGGCGAGGATCTTGTCGTGCACGGCGTCGACGACCGAGGGGCCGAACCAGTCGCCGAGGAAGCCGAGGCTGCCCAGCAGCCCGAGCAGCAGCGGCGGCATGGACAACGTCTGCCAGAACGCGGCGGCCGCCGATTCGGAGAAGATGTTGTCCCACCACGCCTTGTCGAGCGTGCGCATGACAAGACGCAGCGGTCCGCGCCGCACCGGAGCTTCCCGTGGTGCGACGGTCGCACTGCGCCCCTGGCGGTCTGGTGGACTCGGCTGACCCATGGCACCCATAAGGATGCTGCATCCGTTGGCGCCGCGAGCGTCGGCCCGTCAAAACCGCCGGGAACACGGAGTGTCGCGCACCTCTCGTCCGGGCGTGCCGGTGCCGGCCGGACTCGAAAGGTAGGCTGCACGGCGGCCCGCTTCGAGTCGATCGACGCTGAACGCGCATGCGGGCGGTCGCAGGGCAGCGCAGGGCGCGCCCTCACCATCCAGCAGGGGAGAAAGAGGAAGGAGCGGCGAGCCGGCGTGTCCGAAGCGCAACTCGACCATTCCGTTCGATCCGTGCTCAGCGACCCCTCGCAGGCTCCTTCCCGACCACTGCGTGCCTGGCAGCGGCGGGCGCTCACCAAGTACCTGTCGCGCAAGCCCCAGGACTTCCTGGCGGTGGCGACGCCGGGCGCGGGCAAGACGACGTTCGGCCTGCGGGTCGCCGCGGAGCTGCTGGCCGACCGCACGGTCGAGTCTGTGACCGTGGTGGCGCCCACCGAGCACCTCAAGCACCAGTGGGCGCTGGCCGCCGGCGGCGCGGGCATCCCGCTGGACTCCAACTTCCGCAACAGCGACGGCATCACCTCCAGCGACTACCGCGGCGTCGTGGTCACCTACGCGCAGGTCGCGGCGCACCCGACGTTGCACCGGGTGCGCACCGAGCGCCGCAAGACGCTGGTGATCCTCGACGAGGTGCACCACGCGGGCGACGCGAAGTCCTGGGGCGATGCGATCCGGGAGGCGTTCACACCGGCCGTGCGGCGCCTGTCGCTGACCGGAACGCCGTTCCGCAGCGACGACTCGCCGATCCCGTTCATCGGCTACGAACCCGACGCCGACGGCTCGCTGCGCAGCCGGGCGGACCACTCGTACGGCTACTCCGACGCCCTCAACGACGGCGTCGTCCGGCCGGTGCTGTTCCTGGCGTACTCCGGAGAGGCCCGGTGGCGGACCAACGCCGGCGACGAGTTCAGCGCCCGCCTCGGCGAGCCGCTGACCGCGGAGCAGACCGCGCGTGCCTGGCGCACCGCGCTCGACCCGGCGGGGGAATGGATCCCGACGGTGCTGCAGGCCGCCGACACCCGGTTGACGCAGCTGCGCAACGGTGGCCTCCCGGACGCCGGCGGCCTGGTGATCGCCACCGACCACGTCACGGCCAAGGCCTACGCGAAAACCCTGCACCGGCTCACCGGGCACGATCCGGTGGTGGTGCTCTCCGACGATCCGCAGGCATCCGGCCGGATCGCCGATTTCGCCGAGTCCGAGGACCGCTGGATGGTCGCGGTCCGAATGGTCAGCGAGGGCGTCGACGTGCCGCGGCTGGCGGTCGGCGTCTACGCCACGAGCGCCTCGACCCCGCTGTACTTCGCCCAGGCCATCGGCCGGTTCGTGCGGTCCCGGCGGCCGGGCGAGACGGCGAGCATCTTCCTGCCGAGCGTCCCGGTGCTGCTGGAGCTGGCCAGCCAGCTGGAAGCGCAGCGGGACCACGTGCTCGGCAAGCCGCACCGGGAGAAGGACGGCTGGGACGACGAGCTGCTGGCTGCGGCCAACAGCCAGCGCGACGAGCCCGGCGAGGAGGAGAAGGCGTTCACCTCGCTGGGTGCCGAGGCCGAGCTGGACCAGGTGATCTACGACGGCTCGTCGTTCGGCACGGCCGCGTTCAGCACCTCCGAGGAGGAGCAGGACTACCTCGGCCTGCCCGGCCTGCTGGAACCGGATCAGGTGCGGGCGCTGCTGCGGCAGCGCCAGGAGCAGCAGCTGGAGGACGTGGGCAAGCGCGAGGCGGTCGCGAAGGCGGCGAAGGCCACCGAGCAGGCGGAGCAGCGCGCGCGGCCGCAGACCGTGCAGGAGCGGTTGCAGAAGCTCCGCAAGGAGCTGAACACGCTCGTGTCGCTGCACCACCACCGCACCCGGAAGCCGCACGGCAAGATCTACAACGAGCTGCAGAAGTCCTGCGGCGGGCCGCCCACCGCGATGGCCACCGTGGAACAGCTCGAGGAACGCATCGCCACCCTGCGCTCCTGGTGATATCGGCCCCGAACGGCGCAGCGCGATCGGTTTGGTCGCCGATCCGGGTCTCATAGGGTCGGGGCATGGCTTTCGACGTGGAGAAGATCCGGGCGCAGTACCCGGCGCTGGCGGACGGTCGTGCGTGGTTGGACGGTGCGGCGGGCACCCAGGTCCCGCAGTCGGTGATCGACGCGGTCAGCGACGCCTACCGGGTGGGCACGTCCAATGTGGGCGGCCCGTACGAATCCAGCCGCCGCTCCGCCGGGATCGTCGCCGAGGCGCGGGCGGCCGTCGCCGACCTGGTTGGCGCCCCGGATCCCGGTTGCGTGGCGTTCGGCCCGAGCATGACCGCCCTCACCTACCGATTCGCCGACGTGTTCGCTGCGGGCTGGCGGCCCGGCGACGAGATCGTGGTGACCCAGCTCGACCACGACGCCAACGTGCGGCCCTGGGTGCAGCACGCGCAGCGGGCGGGCGCTGCCGTGCGGATGGCGGAGCTCGACCCGGCGACGGGCGAGCTGCCGGTCGACAACGTCACCAGCCTCATCGGCGAGCGCACCAAGCTGGTCGCCGTCACGGCGGCCTCCAACGTGCTGGGCATCATGCCCGACCTGCGGGCGATCACCGACCGGGCCCGGCAGGTCGGCGCCGTGTCCTACGTCGACGGCGTGCAGCACTGCCCGCACGCCCACGTGCGGCTGGCCGAGCTGGGCGCGGACCTCTACGCGACCAGCGCCTACAAGTGGGCCGGCCCGCACCTGGCCGCGGTGGTGGCCGCCGACCCGTGGTCGCTGGAGAACCTGCACCCGGACAAGCTCGCGCCGTCGCCGGACACCTCGCCGGAGCGGTTCGAGCTCGGCACCAACCCGTTCGCCGCGATGGCCGGTGTGGTGGCCGCGGTGGAGCACCTGGCCGGCCTGGACACCGATGCCGACGGCAGCCGGGCCGAGCGGCTGGCGATCTCCCGCCGGTCCGTGCAGGCCCACGAGGACGAACTGGCCAGGGAGCTGTTCGACGGGCTTGCGGCACTGGACGGCGTAGTGCGCTACGGCGCTCCGCAGGGCTCATGCACTCCTACGGCGTTCTTCGGGCTTCCGGGTAGGGAACCCTCGGATGTCGCAGAGCAGCTGTCTGAGCGCGGTCTGAACGTCTCGCACGGCCATTCCTACGCCTGGGAGGCGGTGCACGCCCTCGGCATCGGCCCGAAGGGCGGCGTGCGGGCCAGCCTCTCGCACTACACGAGCCAGGCGGAGGTGCGGCGGCTGCTCGACGCCCTGGCCGAGATCAGCGGCTGAGCGGGAAACGCTTCCAGCCAGAAAACGACCATGCCCCCCGCAGGTTCCTGCGGGGGGCACGGTCTGTCGGTCTGACGGGTGATTACTGCTCGTCCTGTTGGAGGTCGGCCTGCACTTCGCGCAGCCCGGCCTCGTACGCGCGGGCGTGGTGCCCGCAGAACAGAAGCTCGCTACCGGATGGCAATACGGCGCGAAGCTTCGCAGCGGCCCCGCAGCGGTCGCAGCGGTCGGCGGCGGTCAGCTCGGGGCGGGTGAGCGTTCCCGGCATCGTGATCTCCCTCCGTCCCGGCGTCGGAATCACCCGACGCCCTCGATCCTGCTACGACCACCGTTGGCCCACTGGCTGCGGGAGCGGTGCTCGTTGTCTCCACTCTTCCAGACGCTTGGGCCGCAGTCAGTGTTCCCGCGCCGGGTGGCGACGGTCGTCACCATGAAGCACCCGGTTGCAGCAGCGCTGCTCGCGGAGCGTGATCAACACCGCGAAAAGCCTTGTGACATGGGGAAATGGGCCGTGGCGAAGCGGACGATGCGGAAACGGCGTCGATCGACAATCGGACATTCGGTGTTTCAGATCACAGACCGGGCGCCGTTGCGGGGCCGCCGGTTCCGCTGGAAGCGAACAGGAAATCCCACCAGGCGGACGGTTTTCGCCGTGAAACCGGCCTTCGGCGGCCCTTCTCGGCGTTTCCCGCGTCAGTTCAGGTGTCCCGCACGGCGGTGCGCTCAAGCGGCGTGCTAGGCCTGCGCCTCGTGGTCGGCCGGCACGGGCGGTCCGAGGTGATCTAGCGGCTCCCAGGCCGGTCGAGGGTGATGGTCGTCGCCCCTCCTGGCGTGCCGGTGGTTCCGGTGTTCGAGCCCCAGGTGCCGATTCCGGCGCTGCCGGAGGTCCCCGGGGTGCCGGTGGCGCCCGACGGGGCAGAGCGGAGCTCGACCGGCTTCACGTGGTCGGTCAGCACGGGAGGCGAAACCGGTGGTTCCGCGGCGGTGGGCGCCGCTGCGGGGAGCGAGGCGCCGACTCCCAGCAGCACGGCCAGCCCGGCGAATGCGATGAGCGCGAGGATGACGAACCGAACGGACATGATGCGCACCCCCTAGTGCGGCTGCCTCTCGAGGTCCGGTTTCCCAGGATGGGCTCGCGCGTCCGGATCTGCGCGGGCCGAACGTCCCGGCGATGTGCCGGGGAATCGGAATCCGGGAAGACAGATGCCGCCGACCCGCGAGATCGCAGGTCGGCGGCATCGGCCGGGATGAAGCTCAGTCCAGGTAGTCGCGAAGCACCTGGGACCGGGACGGGTGGCGCAGCTTCGACATCGTCTTGGACTCGATCTGCCGGATCCGCTCCCGGGTCACCCCGTAGACCTGGCCGATCTCGTCCAGTGTCCGCGGCTGGCCGTCGGTGAGCCCGAACCGCAGCCGGACCACGCCGGCCTCCCGCTCGGACAGCGTCGCCAGCACCGACTGCAGCTGGTCCTGCAGCAGCGTGAAGGACACCGCGTCGACCGCGACGACCGCCTCGGAGTCCTCGATGAAGTCGCCGAGCTGGCTGTCGCCCTCGTCGCCGATCGTCTGGTCCAGGGAGATGGGTTCCCGGGCGTACTGCTGGATCTCCAGCACCTTCTCCGGGGTGATGTCCATTTCCTTGGCGAGCTCTTCGGGCGTGGGCTCGCGGCCCAGGTCCTGCAGCAGCTCGCGCTGGATGCGGCCGAGCTTGTTGATCACCTCGACCATGTGCACCGGGATGCGGATGGTGCGGGCCTGGTCGGCCATGGCGCGGGTGATGGCCTGCCGGATCCACCAGGTCGCGTAGGTGGAGAACTTGTAACCCTTGGTGTAGTCGAACTTCTCCACCGCGCGGATCAGGCCCAGGTTGCCTTCCTGGATGAGGTCCAGGAACGCCATGCCGCGGCCGGTGTAGCGCTTGGCCAGGCTGACGACCAGGCGGAGGTTCGCCTCCAGCAGGTGGTTCTTCGCCCGCTCGCCGTCGCGCACGATCCAGCGCAGGTCGCGGCGCATCTGGGTGGTCAGCTGCTCGCCGGCCTCCTCGACCTGCCGCAGCCGCTCCGCGCCGTAGAGCCCGGCCTCGATGCGCTTGGCCAGCTCCACCTCTTCCTCGGCGTTGAGCAGAGCGACCTTGCCGATCTGCTTCAGGTAGGCGCGGACCGAGTCGGCGGAAGCCGTCAGCTCGGCGTCCTTGCGAGCCTGCCGGAGTGCCTCGGATTCCTCTTCGTCCCAGACGAAGTCGCCGGACTCCTTGGTCTCCTCCTCCGGAACGGGCTCTTCCGGGATTTCCACCTCGACGTCGGCAAGGTCGCCGACGTCCGGGGACGTCAGGTCGGTCTCGATCGGTTCGTCGATCTCCATGCCCTCGCCGCTGCCCTTGGCGGAGGCCGACTTCGTCGACTTCTTCGCCGGGGCCTTGGCGCCCTTCTTGGCCCCCGCCGACTTCGCGGCGGTGGTCTTGCGGGCCGTCGGCTTCGCCTCAGTCGAGCTCTTGCGCGCGGCGGTGGACTTCGTCTGCTCGGTGTCAGACGAAGCAGCCGCCTCCGAAGCTGGGGTGGCCTGGGACTGGCCCGACTGGGACTGGGCACCGCCGGTTGTTGCAGCGGAGCGTCGGGTTGCGGTTTCTGCGGCTGCCACGTACGCCCTTTCGCGACGGTCGATCAGGGCAGGCCGGAGGGCGCGAAACCTCGGCCGCCGAAGGTCGGGGAACAAACCCACTGGATTCAGCCCTGCGGCCGATGAGGAATCACCCGGTGCCTGCCTCGGTGTTTTCCTCGACGAGGACTTCGAATCAAGTGGGCCGTGTTCCATTGTAGCCGCGATGCGGGGGTGTGGTTCCGCTGCAAGGCGGAGTCCGCGCGTCCCGTCGTGTGCTACGAGGTCGGTAGATCAGGCGTTGTGCCTGGTCGCGGCCGCCGTCGCGGCCGCCGTCGCGGCCCCGACGATGCCCGCGTCGTTGCGGAGCGCCGCGGCCACCACCGGCGTGCGGGACTCCAGCCGCGGAATCCACTTGTGCCCCTTCTTGCTGACCCCGCCGCCGGCGATGATCAGGTCGGGCCAGAGGAACTTCTCCAGCGCCTGGATGTAGTTGCTGACCCGCGGCGCCCACTCCTCGTAGGTCAGCTCCAGGTCGTCCTTCACGGAGGCTGCGGCCTGCTTCTCCGCGTCGTGGCCGTCCACCTCGATGTGCCCGAACTCGGTGTTGGGCACCAGTTCGCCGTCGATGAACATCGCGCTGCCGATGCCGGTGCCGAAGGTCAGCACCACCACCAGGCCGCGGTGCCCGGCGCCGGCCCCGGTGCGCATCTCGGCGATGCCGGCGGCGTCGGCGTCGTTGAGCACCAGCACGTCGTCCCGGGTGCGGCCGAGCCGCTCGGCGAACAGCTCCTGGGCGTCGGTACCGATCCAGCCCTTGTCGACGTTGGCCGCGGTGAGCGCGGTGCCGTCCTTGATCACGCAGGGCAGGGTGATGCCGACCGGGCCGGTCCAGGAGAACTTCTCGACGATCTCCGCCACGGCGTCCGCCACGGCGGACGGCGTCGAGGGCTGCGGGGTGGGGATCCGCATCCGTTCCTCGGCCAGCACGCCACCGTCGATGTCGACCGGACATCCCTTGATGCCGGACCCGCCGATATCCACGCCGAAACCGCGGGCAGTCGCCATGGCTGAATCCTTCCTATTCGATTCAGATGAAGGTGTGCAGACCTTAACCGGGTTGTGTTGCGATGTGTACGTGGGATTGGCAGCAGAAGTAGACGCAAAAGCTTTGTGCCAGGTAGCGGTGCGGATCGCCCGCGAGGCCGCGGAACTGGCGCGCACGGTGCGTGACGAGTCGGTCACCGATGGTGCGGTAGACACGAAGAGTACCGAGACCGATGTCGTCACGGCAGGTGATCGCGCGGTGGAACGGCTCGTGCGGGAGCGGCTGGCGGAGTTGCGCCCCGGCGAGTCGGTGCTGGGGGAGGAGGAGGGCGGCGAAGGAGCGCTGGACGGGCTGCGCTGGGTCGTGGACCCGATCGACGGCACGGTCAACTACCTGTACGGCTTCCCCTGGTACTCGGTTTCGCTGGCCGCGCAGCTCGACGGCGTTTCGGTGGCCGGCGCGGTGGTGGAGCCGGTGTCCGGCCGGGTGTGGAGCGTCGCGGCCGGGCACGGGGCCTTCCTGGACGGCCGCCGGCTGCGGGTCTCGGCCGCCGACCGGCTCGACCTGTCGCTGATCGGCACGGGATTCGCCTACGCGGTGGAGCGCCGCACGGCGCAGGCCGAGGTGCTCGGCCGGCTGCTGGGCCAGGTGCGCGACATCCGGCGGGCCGGGGTGGCGTCGCTGGACCTGTGCGCGGTCGGTGCGGGCTGGCTGGACGGCATGTTCGAGGTCGGTCTCAACCGGTGGGACTGGGCGGCGGGCGCGCTGGTCGCCGCCGAGGCCGGTGCCGAGCTGCGGCTGCCCCAGCCGGGCTCGACGGACGGGCTGGGCGACGGGATGATCGTCTGCGCCGCGCCGGGCATCGCCGATGAGCTGACCGAAGCGCTGCTCCGCGCGGACGCCGGTCGCGTCTGATCGCGGCCCCACGACGAGCGGAAGGCGCCTGCGGCCACGTCGGTCGCAGGCGCCCTCCAGCCGGCGTCAGCAGTGCACTTCGCGGGCCTTGCTGAGGAGGTCGTTGCTGATCTGCGGCGGTGTCACCTCTTGGTGGGAGCTGTCCTGGTGGTCCCGCTGGGGCACCCAGTTCTCCAGCTCCTGGAGCACCTGCTTGGCCTCCGACGTGGTCTTGATGTCGTCGAAGTCCGATCCCAGCGCGAAGTCGACGCTGGCGTCCTGGCGTTCGTCGCGCACCAGCTGGGCGCACGGCGCGATCAGGCTCAGCGTCCGCGCCGCGCTCACCCCGGCGCCGCCGAAGCGGATCTGGCCGTGGCACTTCAGGTCGTAGTTGACGTAGACCGGGTCGTTGTCCGCGCCGCCCTTGGCGAAGCCGAGGCTGGCGAGCTCGTCGCTGACCAGCGACGCCTGGCGGGCCTCGCCGTTGCCGTTGAGCACCCGCACCTGCACGTCCTGCTGCGGGATCGGGTTGGTCGAGTCCAGCGCGTCGCGCGGCAGCATCGATCCCAGCGGAACCGGGTCGGGCGCGGTGCCGCCCTGCGGCGCGGCCGTCGGCATGCTGGGCGGGTTGCAGGTCGTCGCGGCCTCGATGTCCTTCACGGAATCGAAGACCCGGGTCCACAGCAGTCCCGACAGCAGCACGAGACCGACCAGCACCACCAGGGCGGGCACTGGCCGACGCCGCCGGTACCGGGCTCGTCGACCCGACCTTGCACTCACGGCTGACACGTCCTGCCCCTCCCTGGATGCTTCGACCAGCGTGCGCCCGTCTTCACTAGATCAGCCTAGGCGCACATCCGACGTCGTGCGGCGCTGGACGTCGCCATCATGTCGGAGCCGTCCGCGACGTGCCGCTGAATCGATGCCGATCGGCGAACTGCCTGGGCACCGCTTCACGGGGCAGGATGCCGGGCAACCGAAGAAGGCGACCGGGCGGCATCCGGGGATTGATCTTCGGTGGTCGGCGGATGCAGCGAACACCACACCTATGGGTGACCTGATGCGTGTGCGAACTCGGCATGAGCTACCCTCTCGGCGCCTCACGGAGTGCCGGATGAGGCGAGTCGCTCATTACGGGGGAACTGAACGCGTTGCAGGGCGAGACCACGATCACTGCGCCAACGGGCACAAATCGTGGTCCTGGAACGTTTACCAGCGGCACACCATTGCAGTCTCCACTAACGCAGGGGTGAATCACGATGGCGACCGACTACGACGCTCCGCGCCGCGAGTCCGAAGACTTGGCGGAGGACTCGTTGGAGGAGCTGAAGGCGCGACGCAACGATGCGCAATCCGGCGTCGTCGACGAGGACGAAGGGGCGATCGCGGAGAACTTCGAACTGCCGGGCGCGGATCTGTCCGGCGAGGAGATGACCGTCAAGGTGCTCCCGAAGCAGGCTGACGAGTTCACCTGCTCGAGCTGCTTCCTCGTCCACCACCGCAGCCGGCTGGCCGAAACCCGCAACGGCCAGTTCGTCTGCCGCGACTGCGCCGCCTGATCCAGGCGGCCAGGAGTCGACGAGACCGGGAAGTGGCTGGGCACACGCTGACGGCGTGTGCCCAGTTGTTTAACGGTGTTGCCAGGTTCGTTTTGCGTGGCGGTGCGGATGGCGGAGCCTCAGAGGTCTTCTCGCTGCGGGATCCCCGGCTTATGCATGAGCACGGGGCTGTCCTCGCGAGAAGACCTCTGAGAACCCGCGGCGGTGCCGATTGCGAGGCGTTTCAAAGAACCCTCTGAACGGACAGGCTCGCTCTCGAGAGCCGCTCCGTCGTACTACTACGCGCTCAGGACTTCTTCAGGGCGGCGATGAGTTGTTCGGGGCGGCGGGTGCTGACCACCCAGTACGGCGTGGGATCGTCCGGATCGTTCAGCCAGATCCGCACCGAGGTGCGGATCGACGAGCGGTGCACCATGAACGCCGCCGGGTCCAGGTCCGGGCCGAGCGCCCGGCGCTGCTCGGCGGGGGTGATGAGCTCCGCCTCGTCGACGAACCGCAGCGGCAGGTGCGCGTCGCCCACCCAGAGCTCGCCGTCGACGACCTCGATCTTGGTGCGACCCATCAAGAGCGGGATCGCGATCGCCACCGGGACCAGCACGACGTAGGGCAGCCACGCGCGCACTCCCGGATATCCCATGTGCACCTCGGCGGCGAGCAGCACGGCGCCGATCACCGGCCACGGCCACGTCCACCAGGACGTGTACAAGCGCTCGCGGAACACCGGACGCCCCTTCGAATTCGCCTGACCGGGGACGTCCCCGGCGATGCTGGCCGCTTCTACGCTTTCCGACACGTCTTCAGGGTAGTCTCGCCGCCCGTGTCGAACGTGAAGGTCCTGCTGACCCGACTTGACCCCGATGTGCCGCTGCCGGCGTACGCGAAACCAGGCGACGCCGGCGCGGACCTGGTGACGACCGGCGACGTGGTGCTCGAACCCGGCGAACGCGTCGTGGTGGGCACCGGGATCGCGGTGGCCCTGCCGGAGGGCTACGCGGGCTTCGTGCACCCGCGCTCGGGCCTGGCGGCCAGGGCGGGGTTGAGCGTGGTCAACGCGCCCGGCACTGTCGATTCCGGGTACCGCGGTGAGATCAAGGTCTGCCTGATCAATCATGATCGTGCGGTACCGCTGTCGTTGCGGCGTGGCGACCGGATCGCTCAGCTCGTCGTGCAGAAGGTCGAGCACGCGGTGTTCCAGGAGGTCGACGAGCTGCCTGCGTCGCAGCGGGGTGCCGGGGGCTACGGGTCCACCGGCGGGCACGAGGTGCTGGCGGTCTCGGGAACCGAGGCCGGTCACAGGACGGAGGGCTGAGGGGATGTTCGGATGGGGACGGGGCAAACGTGCCGGTGACGCGGCGGACGAGGCGCTGAACGCCGAGGAGCAGGACCTTGAGGAGGGCGGCCCGTTCGACGCGAGCGAGGCGCCCGACGACGAGGTCGAGCGGCTCGACCTCGGTTCGGTGCGGGTGCCGGTGCCCGAAGGCGGCCAGCTGCAGGTGGAGGTCGACCCGGCCGGGCCGGTCCGCGCCGTGCACTTGGTCACGCCGGTCGGCTGGCTGACCGTCAGCGCGTTCGCGGCGCCGCGAAGCAGCGGGCTGTGGGCCGAGGTGAGCGCGGAGCTCGCCGAGCAGCTGCGCAAGGACGGCGCCCGGGTGTATGCCGAGGAGGGCGACTGGGGCCCGGAGCTGGTGGCCGACTCGCAGAACGCGGCGCTGCGGTTCGTCGGGGTGGATGGTCCGCGCTGGCTGCTGCGCGGTGTCGCGGCCGGGCCGGGGGAGCACGCCGAGGAGTGCGCGAAGCTGCTGTACGCGGTCCTCGACGAGACCATCGTGGTCCGCGGCGACGAGCCGATGCCGGTGCGGACGCCGTTGCCGATCCAGCTGCCGGAAGCGATCCTGCGCCACATCCAGCAGGCCCAGAACAACGGCCAGTAGGGCTAGGAAAGCCGACCTCGGGCGCCGTTCCGGCCGGGACGGCGCCCGAGCCGTGCTCGCAGAACTAGTCGTGCGGGAATTTTTCGCTTTTCACCGGATCGAACCAGTGCGAAGCCGAACACCCTGCGTGGCCGTGTTGATCAAGGTTTAGCCGATCGTGCGGGTCAAGCTCGTTATCCCGCCGGGCCCGCGACTACGCCGTTCTGGGCCGCTACGCTGGGGGTGCACGGGCTTCGAGTCGAGCCCCGGAAGCGCACGGGAGCGCTAGATGAGCAAGACCGACGGCGGCTACTGGCGTCGCCTCGTACGCCGCTTGACCAGCGACGTCGCCGAGTTGGACGCCGATGACCTCTCGGAGCGGTCCCAAGCGGGCGGAGCTCAGCGGGCCAGCGACTGCCAGTGTGGGCAGGAGGCCGTGGTGCTCGGTCGGGTGCGCAGCGTGGGCCTGTGCCCGAAGGCGTCGGCACCGACGCTGGAGGCCGAGCTGTACGACGGCACCGAGGACGTGACCCTGGTCTGGCTCGGGCGCCGCCGGATCACCGGCATCGAACCCGGACGCATCATCAAGGCCCGGGGCCGGATCGCGGTCCGCGACGGCCGCAAGGTGCTTTACAACCCCTACTACGAGTTGCAGAACACCGCATGAGCGAACGCGACGCATCCGCCGCCGGGCTGCCCGCCCAGGACGCGGCCGACAACCAGCCGAACCAGACCGCGCAGCGGTCCGGCGATCCCGAGAAGACGCTGCTCGAACAGATGGGCGGCGTCAGCGGGCTGGCCTATTCCGCGGTTCCGATCGTGGTCTTCGTGCTGGTCAGCTCCTTCACCTCGCTGATGCCGGCGATCTGGTCGGCGATCGGCGTCGCGGTGGCGATCGCGATCTTCCGGCTGGTGCGCAAGGAGCCGCTGCAGCCCGCGATCTCCGGCGTGCTCGGCGTGGCGGTGTGCTCGTTCATCGCCTACCGCTCGGGCGACGCCAAGGGCTTCTTCCTGCTGGGCATCTGGACGAGCCTGATCTACGGCGGCGTGTTCCTGGTGTCGGTGCTGGCCCGCTGGCCGCTGGTGGGCGTGGCCTGGTCGGCCCTGAACGGGCTGGGCTTCTCCTGGCGCAAGCAGCGCCGGGCGCTGCGCGGCTACGACCTGGCGACGCTGGCCTGGACCGTGGTGTTCGCGGCGAAGTACGTGGTGCAGCAGTGGCTGTACGACTCCGACCAGACCGGCTGGCTGGCGTTCGCCCGGATCGCGATGGGCTACCCGCTGACCGGCCTGGCGCTGGTCGTCACGGTGTGGGCGATCCGCCGCGCGGCGAAGGTGGCCGAGCAGGAGAAGGCCGAAGCCGCGCCGGAGCCCGGAGCCGTCGACTCCAAGCCTTCCCTGGGCTGACCAGCCCGGTTCGATCCGCTCGGCGAGCTGCCGAGCCGGGAATTCCGTCAGTCGGTGGGCTGGCGGTCGTGGATGATGGCCCGGATCTGCTGCTCGACGTCCGCGGTGGCCACGAACAGCATTTCGTCGCCCGCCTCCAGCGGGTCGTCGGCCTGCGGCACGATGACCCGGCCGCCGCGCAGGATGGTGACCAGCGCCGCGTCGGCAGGCAGCTTCAGGTCGCGGACCCGGCGCCCCGCCAGCGGCGTGGAATCCGGCAGCGTCACCTCGACCAGGTTGGCCTGGCCCTGCCGCAGCGTCATCAGCCGCACCAGGTCACCGACGTTGACCGCTTCTTCCACCATCGCGGCCAGCATCCGCGGCGTGGACACCGCGACGTCGACGCCCCAGGCCTCGGTGAACAGCCACTCGTTGAGCGGGTCGTTGACGCGGGCCACCACGCGGCGCACCGCGAACTCGGTCTTCGACAGCAGCGACACCACCAGGTTGACCTTGTCGTCGCCGGTGGCCGCGATGACCACGTCGCAGGACTCCAGCCCGGCTTCCTCCAGCGACGCCAGCTCGCAGGCGTCGGCGAGCATCCACTCCGCGCCGCGGATGTTCTGCGGGTGGTAGTTCTGGATGCTCCGCTCGATCAGCAGGACCTCGTGGTCGCCTTCGAGCAGCTCCCGCGCGATGGACTGGCCGACCGCGCCGGCGCCCGCGATCGCGATGCGCATTACTCGCTCTCCTCGGGTGTGCGGCGGGCCGCCGCCGTGACGTCGGTGACGGTGCCCGACAGCGCCGCCACGTAGACGGTGTCGTCGGCCTGGATGACGGTCTTGGCGCCCGGCAGCACGCCGTTGCCGAACCGCATGATGAATGCGACCCGAGCGCCGGTGGTGGCCTCCAGCTCGGCGACCCGGCGGCCGACCCAGCCGTCGTTCAGCGGCAGCTGCAGGACCGCGACGGTGCCGGAGGGCTCGCGCCACGCGGTGGCGACGCCTTCGGGCAGCAGCATGCGCAGGAACCGGTCGGTCGTCCACGGCACGGTGGCCACGGTCGGGATGCCCAGCCGCTGGTAGACCTCGGCGCGCTTGGGGTCGTAGATCCGCGCCACGACGTGCTCGATGCCGAAGGTCTCGCGGGCCACCCTGGCCGAGACGATGTTGGAGTTGTCCCCGTTGGACACCGCGGCGAACGCGGCCGCCCGCTCGATCCCCGCTTCGACCAGGATGTCCCGGTCGAAGCCGTTGCCGGTGACCTGCTGGCCGCGGAAGTCCTTGCCCAGGCGGTGGAACGACTGGGGGTTCTTGTCGACCACGGCCACGGTGTGATCGAGCCGTTGCAGGGCCGTGGCCAGGGAGGCCCCGACCCGGCCGCAGCCCATGATCACCACGTGCACGACCTTGTCTCCTCGCTGCGGGGTGTGGGGTTCCGGCGACGACCTCGCGATCGTCTGCCGACCGTACCGGCACGGGCGCGGATCCGGATCGGCTCGCGCCCATCGCTTCCGGGCTGGTGCACCGTACCGGGTGAGCCGCCCCCGTGGGCAGGGCGGCGCGCAGGATGTGACCTGAGAGCAATTCCGACGGCCAGGGTCGCCAGTCGACCCGCCTTTGCGCTTACGCTCTGTGCCGTGTCCAAGCTCGCAACCGCGGCGAAACGGTTGATCGTCGGTCGGCCGTTCCGCAGCGATCGCCTCGCGCACACGCTGCTGCCCAAGCGCATCGCCCTGCCGATTTTCTCGTCCGACGCCATGTCCAGCGTCGCGTACGCGCCCGAAGAGATCCTGCTGGTGCTCTCGGCGGCAGGTGTGTCGGCGTTCGCGGTGAGCCCGTGGATCGGGATCGTCGTCGCGCTCGTGATGATCACGGTGGTCGCTTCCTACCGGCAGAACGTGCGCGCCTATCCCTCCGGTGGCGGCGACTACGAGGTCGCCACCGTCAACCACGGCCGCAGGTTCGGCCTGGTGGTGGCCAGCGCCCTGCTGGTCGACTACATCCTCACCGTCGCGGTGTCGATCTCCTCGGCTGCGGCGAACATCGGATCCGTCATCCCGTTCGTGGCCGAGCACAAGGTGCTGTTCGCCGTCGGGGCGATCGCGCTGCTGACCGCGATGAACCTGCGCGGCGTCCGGGAATCCGGTTCGCTGTTCGCCATTCCGGTCTACGCCTTCCTCATCGGCGTGCTCGGCATGATCGGCTGGGGGTTCTTCCAGACCTTCGTGCTCGGCCGCGAACTGCGCGCCGAGAGCGCCGGCTTCGGGATCGTGCCCGATGAGGCACAGATGGCCGGGGTCGCGTTCGTGTTCCTGGTGTTGCGTGCGTTCTCCTCCGGTAGCGCGGCGCTGACCGGTGTCGAGGCGATCAGCAACGGGGTGCCCGCCTTCCGCAAGCCGAAGTCCCGCAATGCGGCCACGACGCTGGCGATGATGGGCGGATTCGCCGTCGCGATGTTCCTGGGGCTGATCGTGCTGGCCCAGCTGACCGGCGCGGTGATCGCGGAGAACCCGGCGCACCAACTGATCGGCGCGCCGCCGGGCTACGAGCAGAAGACGCTGGTCGCCCAGCTCGCCGGCGCGGTTTTCACGGGCTTCCCGCTCGGAGTCTGGTACCTGGTGGCCTTCACCGGTCTGATCCTGGTGCTGGCCGCCAACACCGCGTTCAACGGTTTCCCGGTGCTGGGTTCGATCCTGGCGCAGGACCGGTTCCTGCCGCGGCAGCTGCACACCCGCGGCGACCGGCTGGCGTTCTCCAACGGCATCCTGTTCCTGGCCGCCGGGGCGATCATCCTGGTGTTCGCCTTCGAGGCCGAGGTGACCCGGCTGATCCAGCTGTACATCGTCGGCGTGTTCATGTCGTTCGTGCTCAGCCAGAGCGGCATGATCCGGCACTGGAACGTCTTGCTGCGCAAGGAAACCGACCCGCAGGCCCGGCGGCGGATGCGGCGCGCGCAGGCGATCAACTCCTTCGGCCTGTTCATGACGGCCAGCGTGCTGGTGATCGTGCTGATCACCAAGTTCACCCACGGCGCATGGATCGCGATCGCCGCGATGGCCGCGATCTACGTGCTGATGACCGCCATCCGCCGGCACTACGACCGGGTCGCCGAGGAGCTCAAGCAGCAGGAGGCGGACGCGGTGCTGCCGTCGCGCAACCACGCGCTGATCCTGGTCTCCAAGCTGCACCTGCCGACCATGCGCGCGATCGCCTACGCCCGCGCCACGCGGCCGGACGTGCTCGAGGGCGTCACCGTCAACGTGGACGACGAGGACACCCGCGAGCTGACGAAGCGGTGGGAGGCGGAGAATCTCCCGGTACCGTTGAAGGTGCTGGAGTCGCCGTACCGGGAGATCACCCGGCCGGTGCTCGAATACGTCAAGCGGATCCGGCGGGACAGCCCCCGCGACGTGGTCACCGTGTTCATCCCCGAATACGTCGTCGGCCACTGGTGGGAGCAGCTGCTGCACAACCAGAGCGCGCTGCGGCTGAAGAGCCGGCTGCTGTTCCAGCCGGGTGTGATGGTCACCAGCGTGCCGTGGCAGCTGGAGTCGTCCGCGCGGGTCCGCCAGAAGCAGCTCACCTCGATGCCGGGCGCGGCCCGGCGCGGGTTGGGTACGAACGGGAAGGTGAACAGTGACCGAAAGGCCGGACTGGACCGGTAGGCGGCTGGAGGTCGAGATCGGGCCGGTCGCGCACGGTGGCCATTGCGTCGCCCGGTACGAGGGCCGGGTGGTGTTCGTCCGCCACGCGCTGCCCGGCGAGGTCGTCGTCGCGGAGGTCACGGAGGACGCCGGTGGCGGCTTCTGCCGGGCGGACGCGGTCGAGGTGCTGACCGCGGCGCCGGGGCGGGTGAGCCCGCCGTGCCCGATGGCGGACATGGCGCTCGGCCGCGACCGGTGTGGCGGCTGCGACTGGCAGCACGCCTCCGGCGAGACGCAGCGGGAGCTGAAGGCCGCGGTGATCGCCGAGCAGCTGCAGCGGATCGCCGGGATCGACTGGCCGGTTCGGGTGCGGGAATTGCCCGGCGGGCTGCTGCGCTGGCGCAGCCGGGCGCGGCTGGCGGTGGACCGCAAGGGCCAGGCGGGATTCCGCGCGCACCGCAGCCACCGGGTGATCCCGGTGGAGGACTGCCCGATCACCGTCGAGGGCGCGGTGGAGGAGGTCACGAACCGCCGGTGGCGTCCGGGCGCGGAGCTGACGGTGGCCGCCGACTCCGCCGGCGGCGTGCACGTCACGGCCGTGGACCACAAGCCGCAGCGGCGGCACGGGCGTGCCGTCGCCCGGCAGGTGCAGGGCGACGGGGTGGCTCGTGAATCCGCGGCTGGGCGGCCGTTCGACGTTGCGGTGCAGGGCTTCTGGCAGGTGCACAAGGCCGCTCCGGACACCTTCACCGAGGTCGTCGGGCGGCTGGCTGCCGCGCCGGCGGGCGGCGTGGCGTGGGACCTCTACGGCGGGGTCGGCCTGTTCGCGGCCGTGCTCGCCGAGCAGGTCGGCCCGGCGGGTTCAGTGGTGCTGGTGGAGTCGTCGAAGCGTGCGGTGGAGGACGCGGTGGCGAACCTGCGGGACCTGCCGCAGGTGTCGTTCCGGGCGGGCACGGTGGAGGCGGTGGCGACCGACGAGGGCCTGCCGGCGCCGGACGTCGTGGTGCTGGACCCGCCGCGCAAGGGCGCCGGCCGGGAAGTGGTGGACTCGGTGACCGCACGCCGCCCGGCGCGGATCGTGCACGTCGCGTGCGATCCGGCGGCGCTGGCGCGAGACGTCGGCCTGTTCGCGGAGCGCGGCTACCGGATGACCGAGCTCGAGGCCTACGACGCCTTCCCGATGACGCACCACATCGAATGCATCGCACTGCTGGAGCCGGTCAGTTCGACCTGAGCCAGGCCGCCGGGATTCTTGGCTCCGGAACCATGCGGAGCCAAGAATCCCTTCGGCCAGGTCGCTCGTTCACGAGCGTGACGGGTTCTCTTCAGCCGCGGGCTCGGGGTGCGCGCGGCAGGCGATTTGACTTGAACCCTTGTTCAAGTTGTTGCCTTGCCGCATGGATCGGAAAAAGAGCTTTGCCCCGCTCCGCTGCTGCCGCCGTGGCTCTTCCGAAACGCGAACTTCTCTCTGATCACCGGGGTTGGTGCGCTGCTCGGCGCCATCCTCTTCACGGTGATGACCTTCCTGCCGATCTACCTGCAGGACGCGCAGGGGAACACCGCGAGCCAGGCCTCGATGCTGCTGCCCAACTCCCTGGCCTCCATGGTGGTCAACATGGCGGTCGGCCGCATCATCACCAAGACCGGTAGCTACAAGGTGTTCGTGATCGGCAACGCCGCCTCGTGCACCGTCGGGGTCTTCCTCCTCGGGCTGATGACGCCCGGCTCGGGCAGCAGGTTGAGGGCGTACCGGATGGCGGCGAGCGAGATACCTACGCGCTGCGAGACGCGGATGAATGCCACCCGGCGCAGGACGTCGCGGTTGTACCGCCGCTGATTGCCGCTCGTGCGGTGGCTGTCGATGAGCCCTTGGCGTTCGTAGAAGCGCAGTGCAGAAGCCGGAATGCCGCTGCGTTCGGACAGTTCCCCGACGGTCAGTTCGGGCGCGGAGGCTGGAAGTTGAGGCATGTGCACAACATTGGCTTGACTTGAACCAAGGTTTAAGTCGGAAGGTGTGCACATGGGATTGAACACACGGACGACTCGACGTGCCGAGTTCTTCTTCGACCTGGTCTGCGTCCACTCGTACCTCGGATTCACGCGCCTCCTCCGGGCCACCGAGCGCTATCGCGTCGCCGGTGGAGAAGTAGACATCGTCTTCCGCCCCGTCCAACTCGCCCCGGACGAGCCGGCGGCCAGCCCCTCTTCGAGGTCCACAAGCAGGGTTTCGGCGAGGAGCAGGCGCGGATCATCGTGGCGGACCGCACCTTCGGCGTGGCGGACGGATTGGCGGTGGATTTCGAGAGCGCCGTATTCACCAACACTTTCGGCGGGCATCCCCTGGTGGCTGCCGCCGACGCACTCGGGCTTGCCGAGCGCATGACCGAGCGGTTGTTCCGCGCCTACTACGCCGAGGGGTTGAACATCGGCGATCCCGACACGCTGCGCCGGCTCGCCGCGGACGTGGGAGTTCCGTCCAATGAGGACAACGCGGTGGAACTGCAGGCGGAACTCGACCGGTCCCGCCGGCTCGGGGTCACATCCGTCCCGCTGTTCGTCTTCGACGACGGAACCAGCCTGTCCGGAGCGCAGTCGGAAGCAATCTTTCTGCAGGTCCTCGAAAGTCCATCCGCTGCCTAACCCGACGTACGGCCCAGAATTGTGCAATTGTTATGCACACCAAGGAGTTGTGTGATGTCCGGTTCTCCTCTCCGCCTCGCCGTGATCGTCGGCAGCACCCGTGAAGGCCGGTTCGGCCCGACTGTTGGTACGTGGTTCGCCGGCCTGGCGGAAGAGCGTGACGACATGACCTTGGACGTGATCGATCTGGCCGATCACTCCCTGCCGTCGGCGCTGTCGGCCACTCCTTCGAATGAGGCGCTCGAGGTCTTGTCCGCGGTGACCCCGCGCCTGGACGACGCCGACGCTTTCGTCGTGGTGACGCCCGAGTACAACCACAGCTACCCGGCACCGCTCAAGACCCTGATCGACTGGCACTACGCGCAGTGGCGGGCGAAGCCGGTGGGTTTCGTGTCGTACGGCGGGCTGTCCGGCGGGCTGCGCGCGGTGGAGCACCTGCGCCCCGTCTTCGCCGAGCTGCACGCGGTGACCGTGCGCGAAGTGGTCAGTCTCCACCTCGCGTGGGAGCAGTTCGACGAGGATGGACGGATGAAGGGCGAGTCGGGCCCGGTGGCCGCGAAGGCGCTGCTCGATCAGCTGGCCTGGTGGGGGAACGCGCTGCGCGACGCGCGCGCCGAGAGCCCTTACGGCGGCTGACCTTCTCGTCGGGCTCTGGCCTGGGCTTTCGCTGAGCGTTTTCGGTGTGGATCTCTTCCCGATGCCCCGCCGCGTCGAGTGCACAGCCCTGCTGGAGGTCGGATAACGTGGGCTCCTGCTCGAACGTTGAGGGGTCGCGGTGTGGCTTGACGAGGTGGCCCGGCCGGGAACGGGATTCATGAGATGACGCAACGCGAACACGTGCCGGAGGTCCTCCCGGCCCCGCCCGCTTCCGGGACCGCGGTGCAGCCCGTCCCAGGTCCGGAGACGACCGCGCCGGACGCCGTGCCGGCGCGCCGGATGACCGCGTTTCTGTTGGCGGCACTGGGAATCGTGCTGATTCCCACCGGCTTGCTGTTGCTCGTACTGTCCACTGTGCCCGGTTACTTCAGCGGCTGGGCCGCGGGCTGGATCGTGGTCGCGGCGGCGGCGTGGCTGGCCGACTTCCGCACGCCGCGACGTTGGCCGGGCTGGGCGCTGCTCGCCGCCGTGCCGCAAGCGATCGTGAACGTCCTGTTCGCCGCGCCGATCGGCCTGATCTCGCTGGCCGCCGTGATCGCCTCGCCGGCCTTGGCGGTGTTGGCGCGCCGCCGATTCGCCAGGCTCGCGAAGGATCTCGCGGAGCTGGACGCCGAGATCCCGGTGCCGCTCGACGCGCTCGGCAGCGAGAGCCTGCTGATCGGCCGGGACCGGATCGTGCTCGCCCGGACCGGCAGCGCCGGACGGGTCCGGCACGCGCTGCCGCTGGCCGAACTGGCTTTCGCGCAGGCCGGCGAGATCAGCGGCGAAGGGGGCGGCTGGTGGCCGCTGCCCGGCGGCACCGGCATCCGCCTGCGCCGCGGCCCGGCGCTCCGCCTGGTCGCCGGGGCGCAGCAGTGGGTGGTGCACGTCGCAGATCCGCAGCTGGTCGCCGCGATCGTCCGGCGACGCGCCACCGCGGCGTGGCCGCTGCGCACCGGCCCGCAGGACCTCGCCGCCTGGCACCGGCTGCGCGGTTGGGCCGCCGCCCGCACCACGACGGTGCGACGCGGTAGCCAGGCGCAGGCGTACCCGGGATTCCGGCTCCTGCTCGGCGGCGCGCTGGCGGTGCTCGGTTCGATGCTGCTGACCACAGCGATCGGCCGGGACATCGGCGATCCGGCGCCGTGGATCATCGCGGTGATCGTGCTGGGCACGGGCGTGTTCCTGGCCGTCGACTGGCTCCGGGTGCGTCGCCGCCTCGATCAAGCCGAACTGCACCAACTGCCGCCCGGCAGCCCGCCCTGGGGCGACCTCCGCCTGGATCACGCTCCGCTGCCCGAGTGGCGCCCGTTCCTGTGACTGCGAGATCCGGACATCGGTGACGATCCCCACAGCGTTGGTCACCCGCCATCGCCGAAGGTCGTTGACCAGGGACGACAGCTGTTCGCGCGCGGCCGGTAGGGCGTCCGGAGTCGAGCCCTTCGGCCATCCGGGTTGATGGCCTCGGTCGCATCGGATGGTCCGCGGGGCCGCGGTTTGGCGGTATCCGCAGGTGGTGCTCCGGATAGCTGTGCGGTTCCGCGCGGTGCGGCGCACCACGCCGGGCCGCCGACAGCCCGCTCCGTAAACTGGGACGCGCTATGCATCGCGGCGGAGCCCGGCAGCCAGCCCGGCCCCGGCATGCGAATGAACCCGACCGGCACGACAAGTGAGGTGGAACGGTGACGCTGCTGGGGTCCGTGCGAAGTCCGGCCGACGTCAAGCGCCTGAATCACGCTGAGCTGGCGCAACTGGCTTCGGAGATCAGGCGCTTCCTGATCGATAAGGTGTCCCGCACCGGTGGGCACCTGGGGCCGAACCTGGGCGCGGTGGAGCTGACCCTGGCCGTCCACCGGGTCTTCGATTCGCCGCAGGACGCCATCGTGTTCGACACCGGGCACCAGGCGTACGTGCACAAGATCATCACGGGTCGGCAGGACGGATTCGACCAGCTGCGCAAGCGCGATGGCCTCTCCGGCTATCCGTCGCGCACCGAGAGCGCCCACGACCTGGTGGAGAACAGCCATGCCTCCACGGCGCTGTCCTACGCCGACGGCCTGGCCCGCGCCTTCCAGCTCGGCGGCAAGCCGCAGCACGCGGTAGCGGTCGTCGGCGACGGCGCGCTCACCGGCGGTATGTGCTGGGAGGCTTTGAACAACATCGCCGCCGACCAGGAGCGCCCGGTGGTGATCCTGGTCAACGACAACGGCCGGTCCTACTCGCCGACGATCGGCGGCCTCGCCGAGCACCTCGCCGCGCTGCGCCTGAACCCCAGCTACGAGAAGGCGCTGGAGAGCGGCCGCCGCACGCTGCGCAACCTCCCGGTCGTCGGGCGCTCGCTCTACACCGGCCTGCACGCGGCCAAGAGCGGCATCAAGGACGCGATCAGCCCGCAGGTGATGTTCTCCGACCTCGGCATCAAGTACCTGGGCCCGGTCGACGGCCACGACATGCGCGCGATGGAGCACGCGCTGCAGATGGCCAAGTCCTTCGGCGGCCCGGTGATCGTGCACGCGGTGACCCGCAAGGGCAACGGGTTCGCGCCGGCCGAGAACGACCAGGCCGAGCAGATGCACCAGGTCAAGGTGATCGACCCGGAGACCGGGCTGCCGACCAAGCCGGCCCCGAAGAGCTGGACGGACGTCTACGCCGAGGAACTGGTGCGCATCGGTGCCGAGCGCCCGGACGTGGTGGCCATCACCGCGGCGATGCTCGGCCCGACCGGGCTGAAGAAGTTCGGCGAGGCGTACCCGGATCGCTGCATCGACGTGGGCATCGCCGAGCAGCACGGCATGACCTCGGCGGCCGGCCTGGCGATGGGCGGCCTGCACCCGGTGTTCGCGGTGTACTCGACGTTCCTGAACCGGGCGTTCGACCAGCTGCTGATGGACGTGGCGCTGCACAAGCAGCCGGTCACGGTGACGCTGGACCGTTCCGGCGTGACCGGCGACGACGGCGCCAGCCACAACGGCATGTGGGACCTGTCGATCCTCGGCCTGATCCCGGGCATCCAGGTCGCCGCGCCGCGCGACGCGGTGACGCTGCGCGAGGAGCTGCGCGAGGCGGTCGCCGTCGACGACGGGCCGACCGTGGTGCGGTTCTCCAAGGGCTCGGTGATCGAGGAGGTCCCGGCCGTGGAGCGGGTCGGCGGCGTCGACGTGCTGCGCCGCTCGGCGGGTGCGGACGATGTGCTGTTGGTCGCGGTCGGCGCCTTCGGCAAGTTGGCGGTGGCCGCGGCGGAGCGGCTCGCCGCGCAGGGCATCGGCGTGACCGTGGTCGACCCGCGCTGGGTGGTGCCGGTGCCGGAGCAGGTCGTCGAGATGGCCGCGCAGCACCAACTGGTGGTCACGCTGGAGGACTGCGGGCGGCACGGCGGGTTCGGCTGGGCGCTGGCCGCGGCGTTGCGCGACGCGGAGCTGGACGTGCCGCTGCGCGACCTGGCGGTGCCGAACCGCTTCCTGACGCACTCCTCGCGCGAGGAGGTGCTGGCCGACCTCGGCCTCACCGAGCAGGACATCGCCCGCCGCATCACCGAGTGGGTCGCCAAGCGCGGCGACGGTCGGGTTCCGCTGCGGGTCGCGGCCGACCCGGACCGCCCGGAAGCGGCCAACGGCTGACCTTTCGGCGACCGGCACGCGCCGTCGGTCGTCCTTGTCGCAGATCAGCGGGTGTTGCCTCCGACGAGGCAACACCCGCTGATCACGTTGACGGGCCGGTCGGCCCCGAGCGACACGTCAGGGCTGACGCGCCAGGTGATCGGAGAGGTTCCAGGAGCGCCAGCCCTCGTCGAACAGGTCCTCGGTGATCTCCGCGATGATCGGCCCGCGGGCCTCCTCCGGCAGGCCCTGCAGCGCGGGAAGCGCATCCGCCGACAGCCTCTCCAGGTAGTCCTGGTCGAGCTTGCCGGTCGCCTCGAAGCGGGCGATGTTGCGCTCGGCGATGAACGCGTCGGGGTTGAGCGCCGCCAGCCCGAGCAGCGCCGCCATCGCCGTGCCGACCACCGCGGCGGGCAGCCACCCGGCCCGCAGCCGGACACCGGCGGCGATGACCAGCAGGTACACCACGCCCAGCCACAGTTCGCAGGACATCACCAGCAGGCGCATCACGGTGTAGCCGTAGGCGTCCTGGTAGGCCCACATGCGGATCAGCGCGGAGAACACGATGAGCAGCGTCAGCACCGCGAGCGCGCCGCCCAGTCCGCGCAGCAGGTGGCGGTCGAACTGGGTGCGCTTGGGCGCCCAGCGCGCCGCGGCACCGATGATCGGCAGGGTGAGGATCGTGACGAACGTCAGCTGCCAGAAACCGCTGCGGGCGTAGTCCGCGTAGGTCAGCTCCTCGGTGTGCTGAACGTGCTGCTCACCGCCGAACATCGGAGTGCTCTGCACCGCGATGAACGCCGCGAACAGCACTACCAGCACGCCGATCGGCAGCGCCCATTCGAGCCGCCGAAGCGTCTTGACCTCTCTGGTCGCCTCCGCCGGTTCCGGCGGGCGGAGCAGGGTGAAGGCGGCGCCCAGGGCGGCCATCCCGAACACGACCAGCACGAACGTCCAGCGGAAGAAGGACTCCCCATCGAGGCGCGGCAGCACGGCCGAGGCCAGCGCCGCGAAGTTCTCGTCGACGCTGGCGAACAGCGCGCCGAAGACCAGCAGCAGCACAACCGTGACCACCAGCGACGCCACGAGCCGCAGGCCGACCGGGCCGGGGCCGCGTTCGCGCAGGCCCCGCACCGTCCAGGGCAGGGCGCGCAGGGCCGCCACCGGGATCGCGATGGCGGCCAGTCCGAACGCCCGCACGCTCCGCCCGCCGGTCACCGCGAGCACTCCGGCGACCCCGGCGATCAGCACGCACCACGCGGTGAGCCAGTCCGCCGATCGGAAGGCGCACACCGACAGCAGCAGCAAGGCCACCGCCGCCCAGCAGATCTGTCCGATGTGGACTTTTCGCTCCGCCTTGCGGCCCACCAGGAACATCCCGGCGGCGGTGGTCAGGCCGAGCAGCGGCCAGCCGATCCCGGCACTGCCCAGCGGCACGAAGATCGCCGCGGCGGCGCCGCCGATCACCGCCGCGACCAACGCCACGGGAGCGCCCGAGACCCCAGGTCGCGGCCAGAAGGCGTCGAACAGCGGCGGTGGTGGGGCGTACAGCGGGTAGGGCGGTGGATAAGGAGTTCCCGCGGGTGTCGGCAACTGCGCCATCGGGGCCATCGGCACCGGAGCCCCCGGCACCGGCTGCATCGGCGGTAACGGCGCGCCCTGGGCCGCCTGGGGAGGGCCCGTCTCGGGGGCTTCCGATGCGGCGGCAGGTCGATCGGATTCGCCCGCCGGCTGCTCGTTCGAGTCGACTGCGGCGTCCTCACCTGGTGTGGCTTCCGCGGACGACCTGTCCGGGGTGTCGGGCTCCTCGGGCGTCACCTCCCGCCCTGCGGCGTCATCCGGTTCCGGCGCTTGGTTCGGTTTGCCGGGCATGATCCTCCAGCGGTGCGTCGATCGCTTTCCCATTGGACGCACGACGGCCGAATCGGTTCGCTGGATCTGCCGAATTTGCGAGGATTTTTCGCCCGGCCGGCCCGGCGGAACGGGTCCGCTCCCGGCTGCCTGGTCGGGGCCGGGCGCGCAGTCGTGCACGCCGCCCCGCCCCGCCGCCGCGTTGTGGCAGGGTGAACGGGTGCGAATCCTGGTCGTCGAGGATGAGAAGCCGCTGGCCGATGCGATAGCGCGCGGGCTGCGCCGGGAAGGCATGGCCGTGGATGTCGCCTACGACGGCGAAAGCGGCCAGGAGAAGGCGTCGATCACCCGCTACGACGTGCTGGTGCTCGACCGGGATCTGCCGGGCATGTCCGGCGACGAGCTGTGCCGCCGGCTGGTGTCCTCCGGCGAGCTGACCCGGGTGCTGATGCTCACCGCCAGCGGCACCGTCGCCGACCGCGTCGCCGGGTTGTCCCTGGGCGCCGACGACTACCTGGCCAAGCCGTTCGCGTTCGCGGAGCTGATCGCCCGGATCCGGGCGCTGGGGCGGCGGGCCACTCCGGTGCAACCGCCGCTGCTCACCGCGCTGGAGCTGGAGCTGGATTCCGCGCGGCGCACCGTGCACCGGCGAGACGGCGAGGTCGAGCTGACCCGCAAGGAGTTCGGCGTGCTGGAGGTGCTGTTGTCGGCCGGCGGCGCCGTGGTCAGCTCCGAAGAACTGCTGGAACGGGTGTGGGACGAGAACGCCGACCCGTTCACCACGACGGTGCGGGTCACGATGATGACGCTGCGCAAGAAGCTGGGGGAGCCGAGCATCATCGAAACCGTGGTCGGCTCCGGCTACCGGGTGCCGTCGGCGGGCCGCGCCGAGCACGCCCGGGACTGAGTCGATGCGTGCGGCCGCCCGATCGATCACCCGCCGCGGTCCGGGACTGCGAACGCGGCTGACGCTGCTGGCCACGGCCCTGGTCGCCGCGGTGAGCGGGCTGCTGCTGTGGCTGGGCTGGATGCTGGTCGGCAACGTCGTCGCCGCGGTGCCCCGGCTGCCCGCCGGAACGCTGGTCCGGGTGCACGGCGTGGACGTGCCCGCCGAGCTGCTGGGCGAGGCGCTGCGCGACTCCGCGCGGCAGCAGGTGCTGTTGATCGGCGGATTCGCCTTCGTAGCGGTGGTTCTGGCGGCCGCGCTGCTGGCGTGGACGGTGACCGGCCGGGTCCTGCGTCCGCTGCACGACGTGACGGCCGCGGCACACCGGTTGTCCGCGGAGTCGTTGGACGAGCGGATCGCGTTGAGCGGCCCGCGCGACGAAGTCGCCCAGCTGGCCGACACCTTCGACGCGATGCTCGACCGGTTGCAAGCGGCATTCGACTCGCAGCGCCGATTCGTGGCCAACGCGAGTCACGAGCTGCGCACGCCGTTGTCGGTGATCCGCACGGAGCTGGACGTCACGCTGTCCGACCCGGACGCCGACGAGGCGGAGCTGCGCCGGATGGCCGACGTGGTCCGCGAAGCGACGGACCGCGCGGAGCGGCTCGTGGAGGCCCTGTTGTTGTTGGCGCGCACCGAAGGCGTCGAGTTGGCGGTGCGGGAGCCGGTGGATCTCACGGAGCTCGTGGGCCGCGCGCTGCGGGCGGTCGAGCAGGAGGCGCGCGAGCGCGGACTGCGCATCAAGTGCTGCGAGGAACCGGCGTTCGCCGTCGGAGATCCGGCGTTGCTGGAGCGCGTCGCGGGGAACCTGCTGGAAAACGCGGTGCGGCACAACGTGGACGGCGGTTGGGTGGAGATCAGCACCGGCAGCGATCCACAGTGGACGACTCTGCGGGTCGCGTCGTCCGGCCCGCGGATTCCGCCGGATCAGGTGGAATCCCTCTTCGAACCGTTCCGCAGGGCAGGAGTACAGCGAACGGCCCGCAACGGCGCGGGCCTGGGCCTGTCGATCGTCCAGGCGGCCGCGAAGGCCCACCACGGCAGGGTCTGGGCGGAAGCGCTCCTAGGCGGCGGCCTGGCCGTCACCGTCCAACTCCCGGCCGCTCCGTAGCCCGAGGAACCACCGTACGGGCGATGTCGATGCCACGGGTGGCAACCGAAAACTCTGCTTGAGCCCCGTTCGACAACGACACCAACGGGACCGACAAGCCACGCTCCAGTAGGAGATTTCTGTGACAGGACCAGATTTGCCGCAGCCGGACGAGCTGTTCGACATCGATGTCTGGGAACACCGCTGGCCCAGCGGAACGGAGAAGGCGGAACTGATGTACGGAATTCTGATCTTCAGCGGACAGTTCGACGAACGTGACGTCGAGATCGCCCGCCGCGCCTACCCGGGGCGGCAGGTGGTTCTGAACAGCGGGGGAGGAATCGAAATCCACCCGGCGAGCGACATCCCGCCGGAGTCGCTCTGGTAGCCGCCCGTGAGTACTTTGTGCTGCTATAGCAGCACAAAGTACTCACGGGTCTGCGGCGGAACGCGAACGGGGCCGGGGCGAATCACCCCGGCCCCGCTCGTCGCGCATCGTCGATCAGGCAGGCACGGAGGCCACGCCCGGCGCGAGGAAGCGCTTGCCGTTGATCTTCTCCGAGATGCCCGCCCGGTCCAGGTACGGCGTGATGCCGCCCAGCCAGAACGGCCAGCCCGCGCCGAGGAGCATGCACAGGTCGATGTCCTGCGCCTCGACGACCACGCCCTCGTCGAGCATGATCCGGATCTCCTCGGCCAGCGCGTTCAGCGCCCGGTCGCGGACCTGCTCGGACGTCGACGGCTTGTCGCCCTGCTCCCACAGCGCCGCGACCTCGGGGTCCACGACCTGCTTGCCGGAGTCGGTGATCCACACCGCGGTCTTGCGCGCGTCGACGAACCGCTGCATGTTGTCGCTGAGCCCGAACCGGTCCGGGTAGGCCGCGTGCATCGTCTCGTTGACGTGCTGGGCGACCGCCGGGCCGACCAGCTGCAGCAGCACCATCGGGCTCATCGGCAGGCCGAGCGGCACCAGCGCGTTGTCGGCAACCTCGAACGGCGTGCCCTCGTCGATGGTCGCGATGACCTCGCCCATGAACCGGGTCAGCAGCCGGTTCACCACGAACGCCGGCGCGTCCTTGACCAGCACGCACGACTTCTTCAGCTGCTTGCCGACCTTGAACGCGGTCGCCAGCGCCGCGTCGTCGGTCTGCTCGCCGCGCACGACCTCCAGCAGCGGCAGCACCGCGACCGGGTTGAAGAAGTGGAAGCCGACGACCCGCTCCGGGTTCTTCAGCTTCGAACCCATCTCGGTGATCGACAGCGACGACGTGTTGGTGGCCAGGATCGCCTCGGGGGAGACGTGCTCCTCCAGCTCGGCGAACACCTGCTGCTTGACCGACATCTCCTCGAAGACGGCCTCGATGACGAAGTCGGCGTCGGCGAACGCCTTCTTGTCCAGCGAGCCGGTGACCAGCGCCTTGAGCCGGTTCACCGCGTCCGGCGACAGGCGGCCCTTGGCGGCGAGCTTGTCGATCTCGCCGTGGATGTAGCCCACGCCCCGGTCGATGCGCTCCTGGTCGACGTCGGTGATCACCACCGGCACCTCCAGGCGGCGCACGAACAGCAGCGCCAGCTGCCCGGCCATCAGCCCGGCGCCGACCACGCCGACCTTGGTGACGTTGCGCGCCAGCGACTTGTCGGGTGCCCCGGCGGGCCGCTTGGCGCGCTTCTGGGTCAGGTCGAAGGAGTAGAGACCCGAGCGCAGCTCGTCGGACATCAGCGCGTCGGTGAGCGCCTCGGTCTCGGCGGCGTAGCCCGCGTCGAGGTCGTTGCCGCGGGCCAGCTCGATCAGCTCGACGGCCTTGGTCACCGCGGGGGAGGCGCCGTGGGTGCGCGCCTCGACGATGTCCTTGGCGCGGGCGACGGCGTCGTCCCAGGCCTTGCCGCGGTCGATCTCCGGGCGGGTCACGGCCTGCTCGCCGTTGATCACCCGTACCGCCCAGCGCAGCGACTCCTCCAGGAAGTCCGGGCTGTCCAGCAGCTCGTCGAAGATGCCCAGCCGGCTGGCCTTCTTCGGGTTGAGCATCCGGTTCTGGCTGAGCGCGTTCTCGATGATCACCGTCACCGCGGCGTCCGGGCCGATCAGGTTCGGCAGCAGCTGGGTGCCGCCCCAACCCGGGAACAGGCCCAGGAAGCACTCCGGGAAGGCGATGGCGCCCGCGTTCGCCGACACCGTCCGGTAGTGGCAGGACAGCGCCAGCTCCAGGCCGCCGCCGAGCGTCGCTCCGTTGACGAAGGCGAAGGTCGGGATCTTCGACTCGGTGAGCCGCCGGAACACGTCGTGACCGATCTGGGCGATCTGGTGGGCGTGCTCCCGCTCGGTGATCCGCCCGATACCGGAGAGGTCCGCGCCCACGGCGAACACGAACGGCTTGCCGGTGACCGCGATGGCCGTGGGCTCGGCGGCGAACGCCTCGTCCAGCGCGGCGTTCAGGCTGGTCAGGCCGCCGGGGCCGAAGGTGGACGGCCGGGTGTGGTCGTGGCCGTTGTCGATGGTGATCAGCGCGAGCTTGCCGGCCAGGCCGGGCACGTCGACGAGCCGGGTGAACGCCTTGGTCACCACTTCGTCGGGGAACAGCGCCGCGAAGTCGTTGGTCACTGCCCGCCTCCAGCGTTGTAGTTCGGGTTCTCCCAGATGACCGTGCCACCCATGCCGAAGCCGATGCACATGGTCGTGATGCCGTAGCGCACGTCGGGGCGCTCGGCGAAGTGCCGGGACAGCTGCGTCATCAGCCGCACCCCGGAGGAAGCCAGCGGGTGCCCGCAGGCGATCGCGCCGCCCCACGGGTTGACCCGCGAGTCGTCGTCGGCGATGCCGAAGTGCTCCAGGAACGCCAGCACCTGAACCGCGAAGGCCTCGTTGATCTCGAACAGGCCGATGTCGTCGATGCTCAGCCCGGCGCGCTGCAGCGCCTTCTCGGTCGCGGGCACCGGCCCGACGCCCATCACCTCGGGCTCGACGCCGGCGAAGGAGTAGCCGACCAGCCGCATCCCGACCGGCAGGCCGAGCTCGGCCGCGGTGTCGGCGTCGGCCAGCAGGCAGCCCGTCGCGCCGTCGTTGAGGCCCGCGGCGTTGCCCGGGGTGACCCGGCCGTGCGGGCGGAACGGCGTCTTCAGGCCGCCCAGCGCCTCGACCGTCGTGCCCGGCCGCGGCGGCTCGTCGGTGGCGGCGAGGCCCCAGCCCTGCTCGGAGCGGGTGGACACCGGAACCAGGTCCGGGGTGATCTTCCCGGCTTGCAGCGCCTCGTCGTAGCGCTGCTGGCTCAGGGCGGCGTAGGCGTCGGTGCGCTGCTTGGTCAGCGTCGGGAACCGGTCGTGCAGGTTCTCCGCGGTCGAGCCCATGATCAGCGCCGACGGGTCGACGATCTTGTCGGAGACGAAGCGCGGGTTGGGGTCGACGCCCTCGCCCATGGGGTGGTTGCCCATGTGCTCGACGCCGCCGGCGATCGCCACGTCGTAGGCGCCGAAGGCGATGCCGCTGGACACGGTGGTCACGGCCGTCATGGCGCCGGCGCACATCCGGTCGATGGCGAAACCGGGGACCGACTTGGGCAGCCCGGCCAGCAGCGCCGCGCTGCGGCCGATGGTCAGGCCCTGGTCGCCGATCTGGGTGGTGGCGGCGATGGCGACCTCGTCGATGCGCTCCGCCGGGAGTTCTGGGTGCCGCCGCAGCAGCTCCCGGATGACCTTGACGACCATGTCGTCGGCGCGGGTCTGGGCGTACAGCCCCTTCGAGCCGGCCTTGCCGAACGGCGTGCGTACGCCGTCGACGAAGACCACGTCCCGAACCGCTGGGCGGCTGCGGCTGTCGGCGGGTGCCGACGCAGGTGCGGCCACGGCGTGCTCCTCACTGGCTTGGTGGATTGTGCTGGCCGGATCGACGATCACTTACCGGCCGGTAACCGCACTCTAGCGCTTATTACCCGTCGGTAACCACATGGGCGGACCGTGTCGGCTGTCTCACATTCTGATCAACACCACCGCCGGTGACCATTCCAGGCCGACCTCGCGCGCCGAGCCCGATCCGCTCGCGACAGGCGGCTCGTCGCGGCGCAGGCTGTGGGCATGAGCGAAACTTCCGAGCGCTACCGCGCGCTGGCCACCGAGTTCACCCGCCGCGTCGAGGCGGTGCCCGCCGACCGGTGGTCGGCGCAGTCCCCGTGCGAGGGCTGGACCGCGCTGGACGTCCTGCGCCACGTCGTCGACGTGCACCGTGACATCCCCGGCTGGGCCGGTCTGACGATCACCCTGGCGAAGGTCGTGGACGACGACCCGTTGGGAGCGTGGCTGGAGGCCCGCTATGCGCTCCAAGCGCTGCTCGACGATCCGCAACGGGCGGAGCGCGAGTACGAGGGGATGTTCGGGCGAACCACCGCCGAGGCGACGATCGACCGGTTCCTCTGCTTCGACCTGCTCGTGCACGGATGGGACATCGCCAAGGCCACCGGGCAGGACGAGGAGCTGCCCGCAGACGAGGTCACCAGGGTTTTCGCCGTTGCCCGCGCCCTCGGGGACGGCATCCGGCAGAAGGGCGTCTGCGGTCCTGAGGTGCACGTCGCCGAGAACGCACCCGAACAGGACCGCCTGCTCGCCTTCCTCGGCCGCAATCCGTGACCGACGAGCCCGTGTGGCGGTTCGGTGCGAACCGCCACACGGCGGGCCTCAGTCGGTTGCCGCGGGCGTCGCGTGAAGGGCCTTGCTCAGATCCTCGACGGTGAGCTCGATCTGCCACTCTCGGGCGCCCTTGTCGCGCAGCAGCTCGGTCACGCCGGTGACGCTGCGGTCCTCCGGCGGGATCCAGCAGGTCCGCCGGACCAGGTCGGGGAGCAGCAGGTTCTCCACCGGCAGGTTGTTGCGCTCGGCGATCTTCGACAGCGCCGAACGCGCCGCCGACAGCCGCGCCGCGGCGTCGGGATCCCGGTCGCTCCACCGGTTGGTCGGGGGCGGCCCCTCGTGCGGCGAGGCAGGCGCCGGCAGCTCGTCGTTCTCCAGTCGGCGCGCCGACCGCAGCGCCTGCAGCCACAGCGACGCTCGCCGCCGCTGCTGCCGCCCACCGAACACCGGCAGGGCGACCAGGTCGGCCTCGGTCTTCGGATTGGCCTGCGCGGCTTGCACGATCGAGGAGTCCGGCAGCACGCGGCCCGGCGCGAGATCGCGGTCTTGCGCGACGGTGTCCCGGGCTTCCCAAAGCGCTCGAACGGCGGCGAGCTGCCGGGGACTGCGCAGCCGGTGAATGCCGGACGTGCGGCGCCAAGGCTCGGCTCGCGGCGAGGCGGGTGCGGCGGTGCGAACCGCTTCGAACTCCTGGTGCGCCCAGTCCAGCTTCCCCTGCCGCTCCAGCTCGTCGCGCATCGCGTCGCGCAGGGCGATCAGCAGTTCCACGTCGAGTGCGGCGTAAACCAGCCAGTCCTGGGGGAGCGGTCGGCGGGACCAGTCCGCCGCGCTGTGACCCTTCTCCAGCCGGTAGCCGAGCATGCGTTCCACGAGCGTGCCCAGTGAGACGCGTTCGAACCCGGCGAGCCGGCCGGCCAGCTCGGTGTCGAACAACCGCGCCGGGCGCAAGTCGAGCTCGGCCAGGCACGGCAGGTCCTGGGACGCCGCGTGCAACACCCACTCGGTGTCGGCCAGCGCGGGCAGCAGCGGATCGAGCGCACCATCCAGCGCGATCGGGTCCACCAGCACGGTGCTGGCGCCCTCTCGGCGGAGTTGCACCAGGTACGCGCGTTGCGAGTAGCGATAACCCGAAGCGCGCTCGGTGTCCACGGCGACCGGTCCGGTCCCCGCGGCGAGTGCGGTCGCGGCGGCTTTCAACGCGGCCGGTGTGTCCACCACCGGCGGCACGCCGTCAGTGGGTTCGGTCAACAACACCGGCTCCGGGCGGTCGGACCCGACGGTCTCGGGGCTTGCAGCTTCCACGGCTATCAGACCTTACGTGCTTCGGCCCGCTCCGTGGGGCTACTCCACCCGAGCTCGTCGGGTCGACCGCACCGGTGCAGGTGCGTCAGCGTCCGATCACCTGATCACGCCGGCCCGCATGGCCAGCGCAACCATCTGTGCCCGGTCGCCGGTGCCCAGCTTGCGCCCGATCCGCGACAGGTGACTCTTCACCGTGAGCGCGGACAGGTTCAGCGCCTCGCCGATCTCCTTGTTGGAGCGGCCGTCGGCCACCAACTGGAGCACCTCGACTTCGCGCCCGGACAGCTCGCGAGGTGTGTTGTCCGTTCCCGGCACGCGGGTACCGGCGGCAAGCACCGGCGCCACGCTGGGATCGGCGTACACACCGCCGTCGAGCACGCGGCGCACACCGTCGGTGACCACCATCGGCGAGGCCGACTTCAGCAGGTACGCCTGCGCACCTGCCTGGAAGGCAGCCCGGACCGCATATGGGTCATCGGACGAAGCGAGCACCACGATCCGTGGCCAGCCCTGGCTCCGGAGTTCGGTTACCAGCTCGATACCGGTCCCGTCCGGGAGCCCGAGATCGAGAATTGCGAGGTCGCAAGGACCGGTCGCCAGGGCGCGAGCCCTGGCTTCGGCCATGGATGCGGCCTCGTGCACCGTGCCGGCGCCCATCTGCAGCAACCGGGCGGCGATTGCCTCCCGGAGCAGCGGATGGTCGTCCACCACGAGCACCGTGAACAGCTCTTCCCGCGGGTGCGGGACCATGTTGGCCGGCAAAGTGCCGGCGGGCGTGGTTCGAGCGGCCTGACCTAAGCCGACGGCAGCCACGTCACTACCTCCCTGGAGTCGGTCGTGCCCCCCCGACCGGCACCGGGACTCTCGACCAATCAGCCGCGCCACTGATCGACCGAAAGTGGTGTCGTCGGGGGCAGCGTAACCGCCCAAGCGGGTCAGCGGGACGATCAATCGGGTATCTATCCCGATCGAGTTGTTACCTGAACATGATCGCGTCGCTCTTTTGGGTGACTATGAGCTATCTCGGTAACGCCGGAGCGTGGCCAAGCGACGTAACATGAACGCGGATTGTGAATAATTTGCGCAATCAACGGTTTCGGCGGCTTCGCAGGGTCTTCGCGAAAGGAAATCGCGCCTCGGCGTGTCGGCCGCAGCGGAAACGGGATCGGTTGCGCCGAACCTTACGCGCTGGAGTCGGTCGACACAGCCGGTGATCGGGCGATGTACCGATCAGTCGCGGTGCGCCGCCCCGGGCCGCCCGCCGAGCATCGAGACGCCTTCCGGCGGCAGGCCCGCCGCGCTCGCCATCAACTCCTGGAACGCGGCCGCGTGCGGCGCCAGCTGCGCGTCCGTGGCCGTCCAGGAACCGCGCAGCTCCAGATCGTGACTGCGGGCCGGGCCCGCGATGTCGCCGAAGCGGGCCGACGAGGTCAGCGTGACCGTGCCGCCCAGGGCGGTCCAGGACGCGCCGGAGTCCTCTAGCGCATCGGTCAGCCACGACCAGCCGACCGCCGGCAGCAGCGGATCGGTGGCCAGTTCCGGATCGAGCTCGGCCCGCAGGTAGACGACGAGCCGCAGCTCGCCGTCCCACGCCTCCTGACCCTCCGGGTCGTAGAGCAGCACCAAACGAGCGGTGGCCAGCTCGCCTGCCGGTCCGTTCGCCTCCGCTGCGAGCGCGTGCGCCCAAGGAGCGAGCCGCTTGGGCGGTCCCACCTCGGTCAGCTCTATCTCCGCTCGCGGACGGGACGACGTCAACGCGGCAACAGCCTGCCGGAAAACTTCGGGCGCCGCCGACATCTCCGTCACGCCGCCGACTGTAGGCGGCCGAGCGCGGGCGGTGGCGGAGGCACGCCGAATGGGGGACGCGGACGCTCCACGACGGCCCTCGGAGTCGTTCCCGGCGGGCGCCGAGGCAGGGGAAGGGGACGCGCGGGTGCGTGCGAAGATTGCCGCGTAAGCCCGGTCGGCCCGCCGTGGCGCCGTCCCCGGGACACCTCGACCTACGGACAGCGACCTCGATGACGAACTCCGCGAACCCCGCGCCGGTCTCGGCCCGCCGGAACCTGGCCGACGCCCCCCTGCTGGTTGCCGCCCGCGGCGGCACTCCCCGGCACACCCCGGTCTGGTTCATGCGGCAGGCGGGTCGTTCGCTGCCCGAGTACCGCAGGCTCCGCGAGGGCGTGCCGATGCTGCAGGCGTGCCTGACGCCGGAGCTGGTCAGCGAGGTCACCCTGCAGCCGGTGCGCCGGCACGGGGTCGACGCCGCGATCCTGTTCAGCGACATCGTGCTGCCGCTGTACGCCGCGGGCGTCGGGCTGGACATCGTCGCGGGCACCGGACCCGTCGTGTCGAACCCGGTGCGCACCCCGGCCGACATCGCCGCGCTGCCGACGCTGGACCCGGAGCAGGTCGCGCCGGTCGCCGACGCGATCGGGCTGCTGGTGCGCGAGCTGGGGCAGACGCCGCTGATCGGGTTCGCCGGTGCGCCGTTCACACTCGCGTCTTACCTGGTGGAGGGCGGCCCGAGCCGCAACCACGAGCGCACCAAGGCGCTGATGCACTCCGACCCGCAGACCTGGCACGCCCTGCTGGACCGGCTGGCGGACACCACGTTGGAGTTCCTGAAGGTGCAGCTGGCGGCCGGCGTGGACGCGATCCAGCTCTTCGACTCCTGGGCCGGAGCCCTGTCGCTGCGCGACTACCGCGAGTTCGTGCTGCCGCACAGCCGGCGGATCTTCGCCGGTGTCGCCGAGATCGCGGACGTCCCGAAGATCCACTTCGGGGTGGGCACCGGCGAGCTGCTCGGCACGATGCGCTCCGCAGGGGCCGACGTCGTCGGCGTGGACTGGCGGGTGCCGCTGGACGAGGCCGCCGCACGGCTGCGCGCGGCGGACCAGGATGCGCCCGCACCGGTGGTGCAGGGCAACCTCGACCCGGCGGTGCTGTTCGCCGGGTGGGACGCGATCGAGCGCGAGGTGCGCCGGATCCTCGACGAGGGCAAGGCGGCAGGTGGGCACATCTTCAACCTCGGCCACGGCGTGCTGCCCACCACCGACCCAGAGGTGCTCACCCGCGTCGTCGAGTTGGTGCACACCGCGAGCAAGCAGCAGTGATGGCGCGCCGGGTCGCGGTCGTCGGCGGCGGCATCGCCGGTCTCGTCGCCGCCTACCGGCTCCGCCGCGAGCTGGGGCCGGATGCCGAGATCGTGCTCTTCGAGCAGGGCGAGCGGCTCGGCGGCAAGCTCCGCACCGTCGAGCTGGCCGGTTGCCGCTACGACGTCGGCGCGGAGGCGTTCCTCGACCGGCGCCCGGAAGTCCGGCAGCTGGCGGAGGAGCTCGGCGTGCCGGAAGAGGTCGTGCACCCGGGCGCGGTGTCCGCGACGGTGCGCGCCGGCGGCCGCACCTGCCGGTTACCCGGCGGAACCGTGATGGGCGTTCCGGCTTCGCCGGAGGCGGTGCAGGACGTGCTGTCCCCGGCGGGCGTGGCCGCGGTCCGGGCGGAGGCGGAACTGCCGCCGGTTCGGCTCGGCGGCGCCGACATCTCGGTTGGCGAGCTGCTGCGCGGGCGGATGGGTGACGAGGTCGTCGACCGCCTCGTCGAACCGCTGCTGGGCGGCGTCTACGCGGGCGATGCCGACCGGCTCGGCCTGCGGGCGACGATCCCGGCGCTGGCCGCGGCGCTCGACGCCGGAGCGGAGTCGGTCACTGCGGCCGTGGCCGCGGCGTTGCCTGCCCCGAAACCGGCGGATGCGCCGAAGCCGCCGGTGTTCGGCGCGTTCCGCTACGGCTACCGGGAGCCGGTCGACCGACTGCTGATCGCCGCGGACGCCCAGGTGCGGGTGGGACTCCCGGTGCGGCGGCTGACTCGGGCCGAGCCCGGCTGGCGCCTGGAGATCGGCGCTGCGCCCAGCCCCGAGTTCCTGGACGTCGACGCCGTGGTGCTCGCGGTGCCCGCTCCGGCCGCCCGGCGGCTTCTCGCCGATGTCGTTCCTGTGGCGGCCGCGAAGCTGGCCGAGGTGGAGCTGTCGTCTTCGATCGTGGTCGGGCTCGCCCTGCCACCCGACACGCGGCTGCCGGAGGCATCGGGCGTGCTGATCGCGCGCGGCGAGCAGCACGCGGACGGAACCCCGTTCACGGCCAAGGCATTCACCTTCTCCAGCAAGAAGTGGCCGCACCTGCGCGGCGCCGAGGGCGAGCTGCTGGTGCGCGGCTCGGTCGGGCGGTTCGGCGAGACCGCCGAGCTTCGGCTGGACGACGCCGAAGTGCTGCGCCGGGTCCGGGCCGACTTCGCGGAGCTGACCGGGATCTCCGCGGATCCGGTGGACTCCGTCGTGACGCGCTGGGGCGGCGGGCTGCCGCAGTACGGCGTGGGACACCTCGACCTGGTCGCCGACGTCGAGCGCGCCGTGGCCGAGGTGCCGGGGCTGGCGATCGCGGGCGCCGCGCTGCACGGGGTCGGCGTTCCGGCGTGCATCGCCACCGGGACCGCGGCAGCGACCGATATCACGCGGGACCTGCTGCAGGCCGGTCGCCGCGAGGTGGGAACATGAACGCATGGCGCGGCTGAACTACAACGAGCTGAACGACACCATCCGCTACACCATGTGGTCGGTCTTCCGGATCGAGCAGGGCACGCTGCCTGAAGACCGGGCCAAGGCCGCGCAGCAGACTCAGGAGTACCTGGACTCGCTGGCCGAGTCCGGCGTCGTGGTTCGCGGCGTCTACGACGTCTCCGGGCTGCGCGCCGACGCGGACTTCATGATCTGGTGGCACGCCGAGCGGATCGAGGAAGTGCAGGCGGCCTACACCGGGTTCCGCCGGGAGACCCCGCTGGGGCAGGCGTCCGAACCGGTGTGGAGCAACGTCGCGCTGCACCGCCCGGCGGAGTTCAACAAGAGCCACATCCCGGCCTTCCTGGCGGGCGAGGAGCCGCGCAAGTACATCTGCGTGTACCCGTTCGTGCGCTCCTACGAGTGGTACCTGCTGCCGGACGACGAGCGCCGCACGATGCTGGCCGACCACGGCAAGGAAGCTCGCGACTACCCGGACGTCCGGGCGAACACGGTGGCGTCCTTCGCGCTGGGCGACTACGAGTGGATCCTGGCCTTCGAGGCCGACGAGCTGCACCGGATCGTGGACCTGATGCGCCACCTGCGCGGCACCGAGGCCCGCCTGCACGTCCGCGAGGAGATCCCGTTCTACACCGGCCACCGCGTCGACGTCCCCGACCTGGTCACCCGCCTTCCCTGAGCGACTAAGGCGCGGTTGGGGCGTTTGCCTTCCCCGACCGCGCCTGCCTCGCTCGAACTGGTGATCTCAGTCCGCCGGGACGAGGCGGACGGCGATCGAGTTGATGCAGTAGCGCTGGTCGGTGGGAGTCGGGTAGCCCTCGCCCTCGAACACGTGGCCGAGGTGACCGTGGCAGGCGGCGCACAGGACCTCGACGCGCACCATGCCGAGCGATCGGTCTTCGCGGAGGATCACCGCGTCGCTGTCGGTCGGGTCGTAGAACGACGGCCAGCCGCAGTGCGATTCGAACTTGGTGTCGCTGCGGAACAATTCGGCCCCGCAGCCACGGCACTCGTAGACCCCGACCGCCTTGGTGTCGACGTACTCGCCCTGCCAGGCCGGCTCGGTGGCGGCTTGGCGCAGCACCGCGTACTCGTTCGGGCTGAGCTGTTCGCGCCACTCCTGCTCGGTTTTGGTGACCTTCGGGGTTCCTGCGACCGGATCCATGCCTCCACGCTAATCCGTGCGAAGATCAACTGCATCGGCGCGGTGTCAGATCGAGTCGAACGCCACCGCGGCCGACTTCGCCCCTCGGGTCACGGCCAACTGCCGGGCCTCGGCGCCCACCTCATCGCGGGTGGCGGCGATCAGGGCGCGGAAGCCCGTCACGTCCACCTGGAGCTTGCTGCCCGCCTTCCTGGCCCGCCAGGTGCCGATGATCTCGCCGTCGACGAGCAAGGCGCCGGGAGAGCCGGCCGCCCGCCAGAGGACCTTCCGATGTTCGGGATCGGGCAGCAGCTCCGCGCGATCCCGGGCTTGCAGGTACGGGTCGCCGGTCGGCAGCAGCCGAACGCCGCGTGGTGACGGCGGCGAGTCGAGCGCAGCGGCCGCATCCGGCACGAACCACGAGCGCTTCCCGGCGACCGAGACCTCGGCGAGGTCCGTCGGCCAGACCTGCCGCAGCACGGCGGCACTGGTGCCGAGGAACGCGGCGACGTCGGCGATCGATCCCGGGCCGAGCACTCGCAGGACGTCCTTGATCAGTGCGTCCGTCCGGCTGGGCTGCTGCGGGACGTGCCACTTCGGGGTCGCCGTGATCCGCAGCCGCCCGGATGCGCGGACCAGCTGGATGCCGGCCGCCAACCCGGATTGCAGGTACAGCGAGTAGAAGACGTGGGTCGATTCGCAGGCCCGGCACCACGCCGAGGCTTCCGGGACGTCGCGGGTGACCGCAGCGCTCAGCGTGCCTCGATCCGTCGGTTCGAGCGAGTGCTCGCGCATCGCCGCGACCGTCTTGCCGAACACCGCGAGCGGGGCGTCGACCGACTTCATGACTGGCATCCGGGCCACCACGTCCGCGTCCGACATCGGGTAGAGCCGGCCGGCCAGCTCCGCGAGGTCCGCGGCGCGGTGCAGGTGCGCGCTGCCGCGCACCGACCAGGCGAGGACCAGCGAGTCGGGGAGCTCTGCTCCGGGTACCCGCGTGCGCACCGACTGCAGCGCCGAGCCCGCCGGGCTGTCCGGCACGCCGAGCGGCAGCACGCCGAGGTTCTCGACGTCGCCGGCGGACCGGTCCAACTGCTGGACGGCGTGCCGGTAGGCCAGGACTCGTTCGCGGTCGGTCTCGATCATCGACACCCCGATTCGACGGCAGGCGTCGAGCATGCCCCAACGCCCCGACAGGTCAGCCGAGGAAGGTGCCGAACACGAACACGACGGCGTTCCAGACCGTGAACAGCACGCCGAGCAGGATCAGCAGGACCACCACGACGGCCACCAGCCTGCGATGGCCGTTCGCCCGGTTCACGCTCTGCGCGAAGTCGTCCACGCCGCGCAGCATGCCCTCCACGGTGGCCTCGGAATTCGGCCGCTGCATCCGGTCGCGATGCACGGCGAAGGCCTGCACCTCGGGATCCTCCGGGTCGAGCCCGTGCAGATCATCACCGAGGCGCTCGGTCTCCTCATCCCGGTCGCCGCGCTCCACAGCCCCACCGTAGCGCCTGCCGACGGCCGTGCCGGACGTCTGTCCGCGATCCGTGCCGCGCACGGACGGATCGATCACCGAGCCCGCTGCCCTTCGCCCACCCGCAGCGTCCACAGTGGCCGGTGCTCTCCATCTGCAGGGGCCCGCGCTCGTGGCGGATGGGCGCGTGGCAAGGCGGCTCCTCGCCCCATCAACCGCTCCAGGTCTCGCCGCCGAGCTTGTTCCGGCCCGTGATGCGTGCGTCGATGCTCTGGTCGGCCGAGCGCTCGCCGCCCTTCCCGATCGGGTCCTGGGCGCTCTGGCCGGGCCCCGTGACGAATCCGTCGATGGACACCGCGATCTGACGGGTAACCGATCTCGTACATGTGCAGGCTCCTCTCGGCTTGCAGAACCAATCGCTCGCCGGGAAAACGCCTCGGAGCGCCTGCACGTGAGACACCGTTCCCGCCGTTCACCGGATCGGATGATCGCGAGTGCGTGCCGCCAGCCGGATCCCGGCCCGGCCCGGACGCGGTGGTTACAGTCGCCGCGCTCCACACAGGACTCGGGAGGCGATGATGAGCGAGCAGCCTGCAGAGACCAACGGCCCGTTCCGGCCCGAGCTGGAGGTGGTGCCCCCGGAGCGGCAGCGGCGCTGGACCGTCCTATTGCGACTGCTGCTGTTGATCCCGCACTTCATCGTGCTCTGGCTGCTGTCCATCGCGGCCGCCGTCGTGGTGATCGTCGGCTGGTTCGCCGCGCTGTTCCTGGGGCGGCTGCCGGACTGGATCGCCGGATTCCTGATCCTGTTCGTCGGCTACCAGGCGCGGGTGGTGGCGTCGAACATGCTGCTCGTCGACAAGTACCCGCCGTTCGTGGTGTCCGAGCCGGACTACCCGGTGCAGGTCGATATCCGGCCCGGCGAACTCAACCGGTGGGCGGTGCTCTTCCGGATCATCCTGGTGATCCCGGCCGCGATCGTGAGCGCGGTCGTCACCCAGGGCTTCGGCGTGCTGGCGTTCTTCATCTGGCTGATCGTGCTGGTCCTGGGCCGCAACCCGCGGCCGGTCTTCGACGCCTCCGCGGCGGTGCTGCGCTACAGCTACCGCACGAACGCCTACTTCTACCTGCTGACCGGCGCCTACCCGAAGAAGCTGTTCGGCGACGCGCGCGCGGAGGAGAACCCGCCGCGGCAGTCGCCGGGCACCCGCCCGCTGGTGATGTCCCAGGGCGGGCGGATCCTGCTGGTCGTGTTCATCGTGCTCGGTGTGCTCGGCTCGGTCGGCAACGGCGTCGTGCAGTCGCAGTACCAGCCGCCGGAGCACCAGTACGACTACGGCCGCTGACGGTCAGATCGCGGCCTCGGTCCAGGCGCGGCCGAGGATCTCCGCGACGGTCTGCTCCGGGGTCTGCTCGGAGGTGTCCAGCCACAGGCCGATGCGCGGCGTCTGCTCGTGCAACACCGCGTTCAGCTCCGCGATCGCCCAGCTGTCGTACGCCGTCTTGCCGCGACCCGCCTCGCGTTTCGCGATCGCCTCGGGCGACGGCGCGAGGACGACCACGAGCAGCGGCCGGCTGCTGACGCTCTCGACCATTTCCGCCAGGTGCTCGCCAAGGATCACGTCCTGCGCGACGACGGTGAATCCCGCGGCGAAGTAACCGTCCGCGGCCTGCGCGGTCAACCGGTGGCGCAACCGCAACTGGCGCAGCGCTTCCTCGGATGGCGGCGCGGACATCTCCTCGCGGCCGCCGACCACCATCCGTCGAAACGCGTCGCCGCGCAGGTGCACCGAGCGCGGCAGCTGTTCGGCGACGCCCTGGGCGATGGTGGACTTCCCGGCCGCCTGGATGCCGGTGATCAGCAGAACGGCCTGGTCGCGCTCGTTGAGCATGCTTCCTCCCCGGGACGAGGAGTTGATCTTCTCACCCGGTCGGCGCAGCTGTCATGCGCATTTCGCAGCCGGTTACAGATCGCAATGCGTTCATGTGTCCTGTTCAGCGGGTTGGCTCAATGCGTTTCCCTCGCCCGGCGGTGTCTCGGTTGCTCCGTCGGCGAGCACCATCGCAACCGTTGGTATTCGCCACGACGCGGGAGGCCAAGATGGTCCGCACCGAAGCCGAACGTGCTCCGCAAGCCCAGGGTGGCTGCAGCTGTTGCGGCAGCTGCACCGGTCCTTCCTGTGGCTGCTGCTCCAGCTGCGGCTGAGCGGCAGGGGTCTGCCCGGGGTGTTGCGGGATCACCCCGGGCAGGCCATGCCTTCCGTCGGCACGGTGCCCTGCACCAGGAATCGGCTGACCGCCTCGGTGATGCACGGCGACTTGCCGATCGACCCGTGCCCGGCGCCCTGCCAGCGCAGCAGCACTCCGGTCGGCATCTGCTCGGCCATGTGATCGCTGCCCAGGCCCAACACCTGCGGATCGTTCGCGGTGCTGATCACCGGGATCGGTGGCAGGTCCGGGCGGCGCGGCGAGGGCAGCGGCTGCTGCGGGACCGGCCACGACCCGCACCACACCAGCCGCTGGGCGGCGGCACCGCCGAACAGCGGGAACCGGTTCACCCAGTCCAGCGCGAGCTCGCCGCTGCGTTGCGGCGGCACGCGCACCGTCGTGTCGTTGCAGCTGGTGATCAGGTCGCCGTCGAGCCACGGCGGGTTAACGCCCTGGTTGGCGACTAATGGCGCGCTGATCGCGGCGAGGCCGGCACCATCGCCGCGGTTGGCCGAGGCGAGCGCATCGGCCAGGGCGGGCCAGGCGGCCCGATCGGAAAGACCCTGCAGGATCGCCTGCACCACCCGGCCTGCGCCGACCGCGGTTCCCGGTGCCGGTAGCGGCGTGCCGCGGGTTCGCTCGACGAGATCGCCGACCACCTTGCGCGGCTCGGGGCCCAGCGGGCAACCGCGGCTGACGCAGTCCGCGGCGAACACGTCGAAGGTCTGCTCCGCGGCCTGCGCCTGCGATTCCGCCTGGCCGATGGCGTCGCGGGTCGGGTCCGGCGCACCGTCGAGCACCAGGCGGCCGACCGATCCGGGGAAGCGCTCGGCGAACGTCGTCAGCAGTCGTGCCGCTTCGCCGCGCCCGATCGCGTGCAGCCGCGGCACGCCCAGCTCCAGGCGGAGTTCTTCCAGGTCGGATGCGGTTCGCCAGGTGTCGTAGGCCTGCAGTCGCTCGTCGAGGTCGAGCAGGCATTCCTGGCTCGCCGCCAGCACCGATTCGAGCAGCCGGTCCAGCGCGGAGCGGTCGGTGGCGCGCGGGTCGAAGCCGACGATCGCATCGCGCTGTGCGGGCGGCACGCAGTCCGCCGGATCGGATTCGCCGGTGCCGCGCCGGTCCATCCCGACGATGTCGAAGGTGTTGCGCAGCTCCGCCGGCAGCTGCGTGGCCAGCCGGGCGGCGTAGGTCGTGCCCGGCTCGCCGCCGACGTCGCCCAGCACCACCAGCGGGACGTGGCCGGAACCGGCGCGGATCAGCGAGATTCGGGCGCTGCCGCGTTCCGGGGCTTCCGGGGAGTCGAGCGTGCTGATCAGCCGCGAGCAGGAGAACGTCATGCCCGGTGGCAGGCCGCCGAGCTCGGTGCGCGTCTGCTCGGTGCAGTCCTCCCAGCTCTGCGCGTCGTCGCCGGGGGAGCCCAGCGGCGGGACGGGAGCCGGTTTCGGCGGCTGCGGCGCGGGGACGACCTGCTGTTCGCCGTCGTGGTAGGCGACCGCGGGCCGGTCCGACGGTCCGGCCGAGCAGGCGGCGACCACCAGCAGCAACAACGGCAGTAGTGCGGCCCCGACCCGGTGAGTGGTGCGCGGCACGGGTACTCCTAGTCGGGCGCGGTGGTCGCTGGACCGGGTCAGCATCGCATGATCCGGGTGAGACCCCGGTGAGGGCCCTGACAATCAGGTGACGACCGCGGCGGGGCGCGGGATAACGTGCGGCGGGAGGCCGGCCGCGGACTGCGGTCGGCGGAGGCAGAGGAGCATCGTGCACGTCGCGCAGGTCGGCCCGGGGGCATCGTCGAGCAGGCGGTCGCTGTTCAACGTGGAGAACATCTCCACGCGCGCACTCGGGGCGATCCCGCCGCCGATGCTCGTGCTCGTGGGCGTGGTCAGCCTGCAGGTCGGTGCCGCGTTCGCCAAGCAGCTATTCACCATGGCCGGGGCGTCCGGGGTGGTGGCGCTGCGGTTGACGTTCGCCGCGGTGATCCTGCTGGCGGTGTGGCGGCCGTCGCTGCGCATGGATCGCAAGACGCTGGCGGTGGTCGCCGGGTACGGTGCGGTGCTCGCCGGCATGAACGTCTGCATCTACCAGGCGTTCGAGCGGATTCCGCTCGGTGCGGCCGTCACCATCGAGTTCCTCGGCCCGCTGGCCGTGGCGGTGATCGGCTCCCGCCGCAAGCTGGACATCGTCTGGGCGGTGCTGGCCGGTACCGGCGTGGTGCTGCTGGCCCGCGTGGAAGGCGGGCTGGACTGGGTCGGGGTCGCGTTCGCGCTGATGGCCGGCGCTCTGTGGGCGGGCTACATCCTGGTCGGCGCGAAGCTCGGCAGCCGGACCAGCGGCGGATCCGGGCTGGCCCTGGGCATGGCGTTCGGCGCGCTGGTGGCGGCGCCGTTCGGCATCGCCGAGGCGGGGACGGCGCTGCTGCACCCGGCAGTGCTCATCGCCGGGCTGGTGGTGGCGCTGATGTCCTCGGTGGTGCCGTACTCGCTGGAGCTGGAGGCGTTGCGGCGGATGCCGCCGAGGGTGTTCGGCGTGCTGATGAGCCTGGAGCCCGCGGTGGCGGCGCTGGCCGGGCTGCTGGTGCTGGGCGAGATGCTGGGCGGCTGGCAGTGGGTCGCCATCGGTTGCGTCGTCATCGCCTCGGTCGGCTCGGTCGGCTCGACGAAGGACCGCGACGCGAAGTCGGGCGAAGCGGGTCCCAAGGACACCGGCGCCAACTGATCCCGGTGAGGGTCAGATGGACGGCAGCCGCATGGGGTGCAGGGCGCGCATCAGGGTCAGGAGGGTCCTGTTGAGCGGGACGGGGATGTTGTGCTCGTCCGCGGCGCGCACCAGCGCGCCGGTGATGTGCTCGTGCTCGGTGGGCAGGCCCGCCAACCGGTCGTAGAGCATCGACGTGCCGTTGGTCGGCGGGAACTTCTCGATGTAGTCCGCGAGCACCTTTTCGGCGTCGGCATGGGTCAGCCGGGCGCCTTCGGCGCGGGCGACGTCGACGGCCTCGGCGAGCAGGTCCTTGCTCAGGTCCAGGATGCCGGGCTCGTGCAGCACGTCCAGGCGGCGCAGGGTCAGCGCGGTGATCGGGTTCGGCGCCAGGTTCGTCAGCATCTTCCGCCACGCCGCGGTGCGGAAGTCCGACGTGGTCCGGGCGCTCAGGTCGTCGGTGGAGACCAGCTCGACGAAGCGCGCACCGATCTCGCCGGCCTCGACCTGCATGGTGGCGGGGCCGCGGCGCACCACGTGGCCCGGCCGCACCCGCTCGGCCGCCACGTAGATCAACGCGGGCAGCACCTGGGCCTGCAGGCCCATCCCGGCGATCGATTCGCGGTGCTCGACGCCGTTCTGCACCACCACGACCGGGGCGCGCCCGGCGTCCAGCTTCCGCAGCCAGCCGGCCGCGCTCGCCGCGTCCTGGACCTTCGTCGTCAGCAGGACCCAGTCGAACTCGCCGAGCGCGCCGGGTTCGGTCACCACCGAAACCGGGATCTCCCCGGTGCGGCCCGGGGTTTCCAGCGTCAGCCGGTCGAACGGGGTCCGGACGCACATCGTCACCTGGTGTCCACGGGCATGCGCCGCTTCCGCCAGAACTCCGCCGATACCGCCCGAGCCGATCACCGCGATGCGTTGTGCTGCCACGGGCCCTGACATTACCCGTCGACGCGGGCGCTCCGGTCGACGTCGCCGTACAGAACTGCTTCGAGGTCGTACCGGGTCGGCTCGTCGAGCTGGTCGTAGCGGCAGGATTCCGGGTCGCGGTCGGGGCGCCACCGCACGAACTGAGTGGTGTGCCGGAACCGGCCAGGATGGACGCCTTCGGTGTGGTCGTAGGAAACCTCGACGACGCGTTCCGGGCGCAGCGGCACCCACGGCTGCTCGGTGCTGCTCCAGCGGTTCACCGACCCAGGCAGCCGCCGCCCGTCCGCGGCGTCGGGCCCCATCCACGGGTGCTCGCCGTCGGTGATCAGCTCGGCGAGCTCGGTGGCCAGCGCGCGTCGCTGCGCGGCCGGGAAGGCGCCGACGACGCCGACGTGGTGCAGCACGCCCCGGTCGTCGTACAGCCCGAGCTGCAGCGAACCCACCGCGGTGCCGGGTTCGGTCTTGGCGTGCCAGCGCAGCCCGGCGACCACGCAGTCCGCGGTGCGCGAGTGCTTGATCTTGAACATGGTCCGCTTGCCCGGCAGGTACTGGCCGCCGGTGGGCTTGGCGATCACGCCGTCGAGCCCCGCACCTTCGAACACCCGGAACCACTCCGCAGCGGTGTCCGGATCATCGGTGACCGGCGTGGTGCGCAACCCGCCGTGGTCCAGGCCGAGGCCGGCGAGCAGCTCGCGGCGTTCGGTCTGCGACGCGGCCGTGAGGTCCCGGTCGTCCAGCGCCAGCAGGTCGAAGGCGATGAAGGTGGCCGGCGTCTTCTCGGCGAGCGTCTTGACCCGGCTGGCGGCCGGGTGGATGCGTTCGCCCAGCGCGTCCCAGTCCAGCCGGTCGCCGACGTCGTCGCGCCGGATCACCACGAGCTCGCCGTCCAGCACCGCCGGCCGGTCGAGGTGTTCGGCGACGGTCCGCAGGACCTCGGGGAAGTACCGGTTCAGCGGGCGGCCGGTGCGGGATTGCAGCACTACCGGCTGCTCGGCCTGCGGATCGGCGAACACCAGGCACCGGAAGCCGTCCCACTTCGGTTCGAACAGCAGGCCGCCCTGCCGGGAGATGCCGTCGACCGGGCTGGCCAGCATCGGCTTCACCGGCGGTTGCAGTGGAAGCACCGGGTCCTCCTTGGTCGGTCAGTGGACTCGTTGGCGAGGCGCGCGGTCCAGCTGCAGTCGGATCGCCGTCGGCAACGTATCCAGTCCCAGCGATTCGCGGGCGCGGGAGAGCACCTTCTCGTCGAGTTCTTCCCAAACGTGGCGCACGTTGGTGCCTTCCTGCAACGACAGCGTCAGCCGCAGCGCCGGGCGCTGCACGCTGCCCGCCATCCGGACCCGCGCCCGCTTGACCCCGGTGACCCGCTCGGCGTCGGCGCGCACGGCCTCGGTCAGCGCCGCGCTCGTCACCGTCAGGTCGCCGTTGCCGCGCTCCAGCAGCAGGTCCGGCCGCGGCTCCGGCCGCAGGGCCCGCACCACCCACCACAGGCCGAGCACGAACAGCACGATGCCGAGCACGATCGCAATCGCGATCGCCGCCTGGGAGTTGTCCCGCAGCCACTGCACCAGGATCGGGTCGGCCAGCGGCCGCTGCGCCCGGAAGGTGCCCAGCCAGCCGGTGCCGACCAGGATCGCGACGAGGCCGCCGACCAGCGCGAGCAGCCCGAGCGCGATGACCACGCCGCGTTCGAAGGACATCCCGCGCGCGACCGGTGTCGTGCTCGGTTTGATCTCCTGCCCGGTCATCGCGGCTCCTTCGGCACGGCCACCGACACCAGCACCTTCGGCGTGGTGCGCAGCGGCAGGTCCTGCACGGCGTGTTCGGCCGTTTCGGTCAGCCGGGCGCGCAGGTCACCCGGTTCCCGGAACTGCGCGGTCGCCTTCACCTGGACCCGCTTCGCGCCGGCGGTGACCGAAGCGCCCGCGACACCGTCCTGGTCGCGCACCTGGTGCCCGACCAGCCGGGCCAGCGAGCGCCGGTCGGTGGTCACGGTGACCTCCGGCGCCGGGTCGTGCAGCCGGATGTCCTTGGTCCCGGCGTTGATCGCGATGAGCACCAGGAGCACGCCCACCACCGCGACCACCGCCGCGGTCGCGATGACCTGCGGGTCGTGCCAGGACGACGCGCTCAGTCCGAAGTGGACTTGCTGCCAGGGCACGATGAGGCCGCCGGTGCCGGGCCGCGCCAGGACCCACACCGCCTCGATCGTCAGGAGCGCGCCGGCCGCCGCGACGGCCAGGCCCAGCAGCGTGGTGATCAGGCGTACCAACAGGCGCATGGCTCACTCCACCCGTGGCGGTACGTCGGCGGGGACGAGGGCGGACACGGTCACGTCCACGGTGCGAACGCGGAACTCGGTGAGCCGCTGCAGCTCCGTGCCGACCCGTTCCCGCATCGACGCCACGGTTTCGCGCACCGGCGCCGGGTAGCGCAGCGCGACGTCGAGCCGGATCCGCAGCGCGTCGTCCGGGCCGAACACCTGCGCCGTGGCGCCGTGCTGGCCGCCGCCGAGCCGGTGGCGGCGCCGGGCGCTGCCGGGATCCTGGTCGGCGGTGTGCTCGGCGATCTTGCGCAGCACGGTGCGGCTGATATGCAACCGGCCCCGCTCGGCCGGATCGTCGCCGCGGTCGGGTTCCTCGGCCGTGACCGGCCCGGTGGTGGCCGTCATCGGTCTCGGCCCCGGCCCAGGATGTCGCCGATCTCCAGCTCCCCGTCTAGGACCCGGCCGATCACCAGGCCGACGGCGCCGACCGCCAGCGCGATCAGGAACCCGGTGAAGCCGGCGACCGCCGCGGCGGTACCGAGGATGAGGCCGGCGAGCAAGCCGGTCTGCGTCGCGTTCATGGGTGCAACCCTCCTGCTGAGGAACTGACTTGGATGATCACCGGACTCGTGGTGGCCGGTTGCGGCGCGCCCGGCGGGCGCGGATCCGGTGCAGCAGCCCGCGAATCCCGCGCGGCCGGCGCACCACGACGATCGGTGCGTCGTAGCGGTCGCGCGGCCGGTGGCACCGGAGCTCGGCGAGGCCGGCGGCGAAGACTTCCGGGTCGCCGCCGACGTCCGGGTGGTTGGCCCGGACGAAAGCGCGGATCGCTGCCCGCGTGGTGGCCGGATGGCGCTGCACAGGCCCCATCATGCGCTTCTCCGCGGCTCGTCGGTGATCACGTCGGCCACGGTGATGTCCACCGGGGCCGCGCCGAGCACCTCGGCCAGCGCGCCGCGGATCTCGCCGAGGATCTCCGGCAGCGGCCGGTCCAGGCGCAGCACCACGCCGATCTCCGCGGCGCCCGAATCGGGCAACCGCACCCCGACGATCTTGCTGCCGGGCTGGTACGACGCGATCTCGCCGAACTGCCCGCCGTGCAGCCGGACGACCGAGGGATGGGCGAGCACCCGATCGGCCAGCTCGCCGGCGGAAACCTGTTCCGGCATGTCGAACTCGTCCTCCACGAAAACGATCGGTTTTGCTGTCGGGCTACTCGACGCGGGACGTGGCCTGCTGGCCGGTCTCCTCGCCGTCCTCTTCGGGCAGATGGATGTCGTTGACCGCGATGTTGACCTCGATGACCTCCAGCCCGGTCATCCGCTCCACCGCGGTGATCACGTTGCGCCGCACCGCCCGCGCGAGGTCCACGATGGACGCGCCGTACTCCACGACGATGTCCAGGTCGACCGCGGCCTGCTTCTCGCCGACCTCCACCTGAACTCCCGAGGTGGAGGAAGTTCCGCTACCGCCCGGGATCCGGTCCCGGATGGCGCCGAAGGCCCGGGACACCCCGCCGCCCATCGCGTACACGCCGGAGATCTCGCGGGCCGCGATGCCGGCGATCTTCTGCACCACGGACGCGGCGATGGTGGTCTTGCCCTGGGAGGTTTCGTCGGCCAGGCGGGCGGGCGCGGTGCCGGTCCGGGTCTCCGGGATGCGCCGGCTCTCGGTGCTCCGCTCGGTCGTGGCCTGCGCGTTCTGCGGGTTCCCGCTGTTCTGGGCCATGAAGATCCAGCTCCTTCCCGGTTTCGCCGATGCCGCGGCGGCTCGGCTTTGCTCGTACGTGCTCTGATGCATCTGTTCGACGTGATCTTCTGTGGATGTGAGCCACACCACCCATTGTGACGCTGCCGTCACCCGGCTTCCGGCGGCTGGACGTCGACCACCCGCACCCACACGGCCGGCGCGCCCGCGCCGAGGGCCTCGCTCAGCGCGGCGGTCAGCTCGTGGTGGATCGCGTCGGCCAGCTCCGGAGCGGGCAGCGGGTAGCGGACCGCCAGATCCACCCGCACCTCGTCGACGTCGCCGACGCAGCCGCGCAGGTGCACCCCCGGCCGCTCGGCGATGAGCCCCAGGCACAGCCTCCGCGTCAGCAGCACCACCGCCTGCGGTGAGACACGCAGCTTGCCCCCCTCCTGGGCGAGCTCCACCGGAGCCGCGCCGCGGCCGCCCCGCACCCCGCGCACCGCCATCAGGGCGCGCTCCACCAGCCCGTGCGGCGGCTCGATCGGCAGGCGCGCGGTTCGCCGCACCGGCGCCCAGTCGGAGTCCAGCTCGGCGAGCCGGGCCTGGCAGTGCCGGCAGGTCGGGATGTGCTCGGCGAGCTCCGTTGGGGCGCTGTCGGCGAGGAAGTCCAGCAGCATGCCGTCGGTGCGGCCGCATGGCAGCACGCGGTCCGGGTCGAAGGAGCGGTCATCCATCGCGCATCTCCTTCAGCCTGGCGAGCAGCGTTGCCCGCGCCCGGTGCAGGCGGGACCGCAGCGCGGCCACCGGCACGTCGAGCATCTCGGCGATCTCCTCGTAGCTCAGCCCCTCCAGCTCGCGGAGCACCAGCGGGATGCGCTGGGAGGGTTCGAGCGTCGCGATCGCGCGGTGCACGCGGGCCACGTCCTCGGTGCGGACGACGTGGCCCTCAGGATCGACCGCGATGCGGTCGGAGATCAAATCGGCGGTCGGTTCCAGCGGGACGGTCGGCTTGCGGCGGCGCAGGTTGGCCAGGGCCGCGTTGGTGACCACCCGGTACAGCCAGGTGGTCGGCGCCGATTCACCGCGGAACCGGTCCAGCGACCGCCAGGCGGACACCCACGCCTCCTGGACGGCGTCCTCGGCCTCGGCGGAATCCCCGAGGATCCGGTACGCCACCCGGTACATCTTGGCGGTGTGGCGGCGGACCAACGCGTCGAACGCCGTCGCGTCGCCGCGCTGAGCGGCAGCCACCAGGGCTTCGTCCGCACCGGCCCCAACTGTCACGCACGCATTCTCGCGTAACGAAGCAGGAGCAGCGATTCCGCGTGCAGGGCGGACCGCAGGTGCATCCGCCGAGGCGCCTCGACACCGGCGCCCGCCGCGATCCGGCCCGCGTCGCCGCTGGCCAGCAGCGGGGACAGGGTGAGGCACAGCTCGTCGACGAGGTCCTCGTCGACGAGGTTGCCGAACAGCGTCGGGCCGCCTTCGCAACCGATGCGGCGCAGGCCCCGCGCGTCCAGCGCGTCCAGCACCGCGCGCAGATCCACCCGTTCGTCGCCGGCGACGACGACGTCGGCGCCCGCGTCGGCGAGCGCGGTGCGCCGCGACAGCGGAGCGGCGTCGCAGGTGAGCACGATCGGCGGCACCAGGGTGTCGGTGAGCAGCGGCGAGTTGGGCGGCAGCGACGCGCGCGCGGTGACCAGCGCGATCGGCGGCACCTCGGACAGGCCAAGCCGCTGCCGGCGCTCGGCGCGGACCTCGTTGCGCTTCACGCCGCGGTAGCCCTCGACCATCGCCGTGCCGACGCCGACCAGCACGACGTCGGAGAGGTCGCGGATCAGCCCGAGGACCCGCTGGTCGATCGGCGCGGACAGCCCGCGCGAGCTGCCCCGGACGGTCACCGCGCCGTCGAGGCTGGAGACGAAGTTCACCCGCACCCAGGGCCGTTCCAGCTGCTCCGGGTACGCGTAGAACTCCTCCAGTTGGTCGTCCACCTGCTGCGCGCCGTCGACCGGCCAGAGCTTTTCCACCACGGCTCAATCCCACCACGCGCGCCGGGTCGGCGGGTGAGCAGGAGCACGCGACCGCACGGCCGGGAAACCCGTCTTCGGTTATAAGGTCGGCGCATGAGTTCTCCCCGTCTGGTCGACCGCCGTCCCGAGATGACCCCGGACGAGCTGGTCCAGGCGATGACGCCGCCGCCCATGTTCGACGCGGTGCGCTTCGACACCTACATCCCGAACCCGGACGAGCCGAGCCAGGAGCAAGCGGTCCGGGACTGCTCAGCCTTCGCCGACCGGATCAACGCCACCGCCGGCGGCGGGTCGTGGCTGCGCGGGGTGTTCGGCCGGAAGAAGAACGACGACGTCAAGCGGGGGCTCTACCTGGACGGCGGGTTCGGCGTCGGCAAGACGCACCTGCTCGCGTCGCTGTGGCACGCCGTCGAGGGGCAGAAGTCCTACGGCACGTTCGTCGAGGTCACCAGCCTGGTGGGGGTGCTCGGCTTCGCCGAGACCGTCGAGCGGCTCTCGAAGCACCGGCTGCTGGCCATCGACGAGTTCGAGCTGGACGACCCGGGTGACACGATGCTGGTCACCCAGCTGATCGCGAAGCTCACCGACGCGGGCGTGCACGTCGCCGCGACCTCCAACACGCTGCCCGACAAGCTGGGCGAGGGCCGGTTCGCTGCGGCGGACTTCCTGCGCGAGATCCACGCGATGTCCGCGCGGTTCGGCGTGGTGCGGGTCGACGGCCCGGACTACCGGCACCGCGGGCTGCCGGACGCGCCGCCGCCGATGAGCGACGACGAGCTGACGCGGCTCGCGGAGGCCACCGACGGCTCGACGCTGGACGACTTCGACGGGCTCTGCGACTTCCTGGCCGGGCTGCACGCCTCGAAGTACGGCCGCCTGGTCGACGGGATCACCGCGGTGCACCTCAGCGGCGTGCACGCGGCGCCGGACCAGGACGTCGCGTTGCGGCTGGTCGCACTCGCGGACCGGCTCTACGACCGGGCGATCCCGGTGCGGGTCTCGGGAGAACCGCTGTCGGCGCTGTTCACCGACGAGATGCTGCAGGGCGGCTACCGGAAGAAGTACCTCCGCGCGATCAGCCGCCTCACCGCGCTCTCCCGGGATCTCGCCAAGTCCTGACCCGAAACCAGTGAACGGACCGTTCCGCCTAACGCGGCGAACGGTCCGTTCACTCTTTCTTCGGGCGTCTTGCTCGCGGGTCAGGTGGTGAGGACCGCTTCGATCGCGTCGAGGCCGGTGTCGAGCTCGGCCTTGGTGATCACCAGCGGCGGGGCGATTCGCAGCGTCGTGTCCTGCGTTTCCTTGCACAGCACGCCGCGCTCGGCTAGCGCCTCGCTGGCCTGGCGGCCCGTCGGCCCGCCTGCGGCGAGCTCCACTCCGGCCCACAGGCCGCGGCCTCGCACCTCGACCGCTCCGCGGCCGACGAACTCGCCGAGCCGCGCGTGCAGGTGCGCTCCCAGTTCGCGCGAGCGCTCCTGGAACTCGCCGGTGCGCAGCAGGCGCACCACGGCTCGGCCGACCGCGCAGGCCAGCGGGTTGCCGCCGAAGGTGGAGCCGTGCTGGCCGGGCTGCAGGACGCCGATGACGTCGTCGCGGCCGACCACCGCCGACACCGGCAGGATGCCGCCGCCGAGCGCCTTGCCGAGGGTGTAGAGGTCGGCGCGGATGCCGTCGTGCTCGCTGGCCAGCAGCTCGCCGGTGCGGGCGAGTCCGGATTGGATCTCGTCGGCGATCAGTAGCACGTCGTGGTCGTCGCAGAGCCTGCGCAGCCGGGGCAGGTAGTCGGCCGGTGGCACGATCACGCCCGCCTCGCCCTGGATGGGCTCGACCAGGATGGCCGCGGTGCGTTCGGTGATCGCGGCCTCGACAGCGGCGGCGTCGCCGTATTCGGTGACGATGAATCCCGGCGTGTACGGGCCGAATTCGTCGTGCGCGACCGGGTCGGTGGAGAACGACACGATGGTGGTCGTGCGGCCGTGGAAGTTGGATCCGGCCACGATGATCTCGGCCCGGTTCTCCGGCACGCCCTTGACCCGGTACGCCCACTTCCGGGCGATCTTGATGGCGGACTCGACGGCCTCCGCGCCGGAGTTCATCGGCAGCACCCGGTCGGTGCCGGTGAGTTCGGCGAGCTCGCGGCAGAACGGGCCGAGCTGGTCGTGGTGGAACGCGCGGCTGGTGAGGGTGACGCGGCCGAGCTGCTCGGTGGCGGCGGCGATCAGGTCCGGGTGGCGGTGCCCGAAGTTCAACGCCGAGTACCCGGCCAGGAAGTCCAGGTACTGCCGTCCGTCCACATCGGTCATCCAGGCGCCGGACGCCTCGGCGACCACGACCGGCAGCGGGTGGTAGTTGTGCGCGCTGTACTGATCGTCGAGCGCCCGGTACCGGGCGGCTTGCGACGAGGCTTCGAGGTGCGACGGAACGACAGTCATGGCCATAAGGTTATGTCGACGATGGCGCAGATTTCATCCGCAAGGCGTTGCTTTCAATGGCGATCTGTTGCGTGATAATCAAGAATTCCGGAGGTTCGTTGTCTCGACGGGGGAGCGGGGCGGGCTCTTGACATCATGGACGCGGTGAGGTTTCCGCGGACTGGGAAGGCGAGGCGCTGATGCCGGACAACGGGGAGTACCGGGTCTACCTGGGGGCGTACACCGGATCGGAATCGGCGGCCGACGGGATCCGGCTGGCGATCGCCGATGCCGGCGGGGTGCTGCGGTGCACCGAGAGCGTGGCCGAGGCATTCGATCCGTCCTTCCTCGCGATGGCACCCGATGGGGCGACGCTGTTCGCGGTCAGCGAGCTGCGGGAAGGCCGGGTCATCGCCTTCGCGGTGCGCGCCGACGGCACGCTCGACGAGATCAACTCCCAGCCGACGCTGGGCGCCGCGCCCTGCCACCTGAGCGTGCACCCGTCCGGCAAGTACCTGCTGACCGCCAACTACGAGTCCGGGAACCTCGTGGTGCATCCGATCGCCGAGGGCGGCGTGCTGCGCGAGCCGTGCCACGTGGTGCAGCACAGCGGCAGCGGGCCGAACCCGCAACGCCAGGAGGGCCCGCACGCGCATCAGGTGCTGCCCGATCCGGCCGGCCGCCACGTGCTCGCCGTGGACCTGGGCACCGACTCGGTCTACGTCTACGGCTTCGACGTGGACAGCGGTCACCTGGTGCTCAAGCACGAGGTCCCGTTGCGGGCCGGTGCCGGGCCGCGGCACCTGGCGTTCCACCCGGATGGGGAACGCGCCTACGTGCTCAACGAGCTGGCGTCCTCGATCACCGAGTTCGGCTACGACCCCGGGACCGGGGTGCTGGAGCCGGGGCGGACGCTGTCGATGCTGCCGCCGGGCTACGGGCAGCCGAACCTGGCCGCCGAGGTCGTGGTGACGCCGGACGGCCGGTTCGTGCTCGGATCGAACCGGGGCCACGACAGCATCGCCGTGTTCCGCGCGGACTCCAGCGACGGCGAGTTCCGGCTGGTCGACATCCGCGCGGCGGGCGTGGCCGAGCCCCGCCACATCGCGCTGTCGCCGGACGGCCGGGTGCTGTTCGTCGCGGGCCAGCGCAGCAACGACGTGCAGGCGTTCGGCATCGCGGACAACGGCGACCTGACGCCGCTGAGCGAGCCGGTGCCGACCCCGACCCCGGTATGCGTCCTCCCGGCGGGCTGAAAGCGGCCCGGGTTACGGGATGTGGGTGCTGTAGCGGCCGAAGGCGTACTGGTTCAGCGCCGTTCGGGCCCGGCGGGCCTCCTGGCGGCGGGTCAGCCAGCCGCCCGTGGCTCCGATCGGGAAGACCCGGGCGCCGCCTCGGTAGGCGGGGGTGCGGTGCCACCACTTCGAGGCCGGCTTCGAACCGTTGGCCAGCCACACCACCAGCGCCGCCCGCTTGCCGTTGTCGACCACGTCGACCCGGTTCACCTGGCTCCACGGGATCTCCCGGGTCAGGCCCAGCCGGGTGATCAGCAGCCCGTCGCTGTTGATCTTCAGGTGCAGACTCGGCAGCAGCACCCGCCCGATCGACCAGAGCATGCTGATGGTCAGCAGCAGCATGCCCAGCCGGAAGATCGCGACATGTTCGGCCGAAAGGCTGCCGTAGGTGTCGAACACCCGGCTGGCGCCGAAGAGGATCAACCCGCAGACCAGCGCCGACATCGAGGCGCGGAACCGGCCGCCGGTGGCGAACACCGGGCCGGGATTGTCCTTGCGCACCCGCGCCAACGGGCGCTGGTCCTGCGCGGTCTGCCTCGGGCGCGCCGGGACGATCTTGTCCCGCATGTTTCCGGGAGCCACCGGCGCGGGAGCCGCCGCTGCGGGAACCACCGGAGCGGGAACCACCGGAGCGGGCGGAACCGGCGCGGGGGGCGCCGCGCTCTGCGTCTGCGTGTAGGCGCGCGTTCCGGGCTTGGGCGTCGCCGGAACCTGCTGCGGCGGGGGAGTGTCGGGCAGCGGCGCGTTCGCCGTCTGCTGCAACTGGGTGGCGTGCTGGGCGATCACGTCGCTGATCGCGGGCGGCAGCCAGGCATTGCCCTGCGGGCTGGACTCACCGATCCCGTCCAGCAGGTCGCCGGGCGTTGGCCTGTCGGCCGGTTCTTTCGCCAGGCAGGCCGCCAGCAGCGGCCGCAGCCCGTCGGACACCTGGGACAGGTCGGCCTCGGCGTGCACCACCCGGTACAGCAGGGCTGCCGTGCTCTCCTCACCGAACGGGCCGGTGCCGGTCGCGGCGAAGACGAGCACCGCGCCGAGCGAGAACACGTCGCTGGGCGGGCCGACTTCGGTGCCGAGGGTCTGCTCCGGGGAGAAGAAGCCGGGCGTGCCCAGGAACATGCCGGTCGCGGTCAGGGCGTTGCCGGCCATCGCCCGCGAGATGCCGAAGTCGATCACCCTCGGCCCGTCCGGGCCGAGCAGCACGTTGGCCGGCTTCAGGTCGCGGTGCACCAGGTGCGCGCGGTGGATCGCGCCGAGCGCCTCGGCCAGTCCGGCGGCCAGGCTGCGCACCGTGGCTTCCGGCAGCGGGCCGTGATCCACCACGGCCTGGTGCAGCGTCGGCCCGGGCACGTACTCGGTGGCCAGCCACGGCTGCTCGGCGGTCGGGTCGGCGTTGACGACCGCGGCGGTCCAGAAGCCGCCTACCGAGCGCGCGGCGTGCACCTCGCGGCGGAACCGCTCGCGGAACTCCGGGTCTTCGGCGAGGTCGGCCCGGACGACCTTGACGGCCACCACGCGGCCGCCGCGGGAGCGGCCGAGGTAGACGCCGCCCATGGCGCCGCGGCCCAGCCGGGCGAGCAGCCGGTAGTCGCCGACCCGCGTCGGGTCGCTGGCCAGCAACGGCTGCACGGGACCTCAGCCTCCTGCCTCGAAGATCGTGGATTCGTCCCCCATGAGCTTACGGATCCGCGACCTCGGCGTGCGCCGGTGCACCGGACCCGTCCCGGCGGCGGTGCGCTGGTAATCGAATACTTGGCTTCGTTCCAACCTTTTCTCCGAGTGTTCGTTGTGGGTATGATCCGGCGCACTGCGAGCCCGAGGGAACGATCATGCGGATCCGAGCGGAGGCGCTTCGTGACGTCCACCGAGCAGGAACGACCCGCCGTCGCGCTGCACGGCGTCGGCAAGCGGTTTCCCGGGGTGGTCGCGGTCTCCGACGTCACGCTCGCCATCCCGCCCGGCGAGGTGCACGTGTTCGCCGGGGAGAACGGGGCGGGCAAGTCGACGCTGATGAAGCTGATCGCGCAGGTCGAACAGCCCAGCAGCGGGCGCATCGAACTGGACGGCGTCGCGGTCGCCTACCAGGGGCCCGGCGCGGCCCGGCGGCTCGGCGTCTCCATGGTTCACCAGGAGTTCGCGCTGGCGCCGGACCTGTCGGTGGCCGAGAACCTGTTCATCGGCCACGAACCCGGCCGCGGCGGGTGGATCTCGCGGGCCGAGGAACGCCGCGCCGCGCGGGAACTGCTCGGCCACGTCGGCCTGGACATCGATCCTGGGCGGCGGGTGGCGCTGCTGTCCACTGCGGAGCAGCAGCGCGTCGAGCTGGCGAAAGCCCTTGCGGTGCAGGCGAAAGTGCTCATCCTGGACGAGCCCACGGCCAGCCTCACCGAGCGGGAGACCGAAGAGCTGTTCGGCATCGTCCGGGAGCTGACCGCCAAGGGCATCGCGGTGCTCTACATCTCGCACCGGCTGGACGAGATCTTCGAGATCGGCGACCGGGTGACCGTGATGCGCGACGGCGCGGTCGTCGCCACCCGGCCGGTGACCGAACTGGACGAGGCCCAGCTGGTGCAGCTCATGGTCGGCCGCGACGTGGAGAACCTGTACCCGCGCAACCACAACGCGCCCGGCGAGGTGCGGTTGAGGGTCGACGGGCTCACCCGCGACGACGTCGTCCGCGACGTCTCCTTCGAGGTCCGGGCCGGCGAGATCGTCGGGCTGGCCGGGCTCGTCGGGGCCGGGCGCACCGAGCTGGCGCGCGCGGTGTTCGGCGCGGAGCTGCCGGACGCGGGCACGGTCACCCTGGACGGCAAGCGGTTGCGCATCCGCGGCCCGTCCGACGCGATCGCCGCCGGCATCGGATACCTCACCGAGAGCCGGAAAGCCGATGGTCTTGCCCTCCAACTGGGGGTGGACAAGAACATCACGATGGCGAAGCTGCCGATGCGCGCCGGGCTGATCGACCTCGCCGCCGAGCGGCGGGTCGCCGAACGGGAGCGCGACGGCTTGCGCATCCGGGTGCCGTGGGTGGGCCGCCCGGTGCGGCTGCTCTCCGGCGGCAACCAGCAGAAGGTGGTCCTGGCGCGGTGGCTGGAGACCGGCGCGGAGGTGCTGTTCTTCGACGAACCCGGCCGCGGCATGGACGTCGGGGCCAAGTCGGAGATGTTCCAGCAGATGGATTCCCTTGCCGCGCGCGGGAAAGCGGTGGTGTTCATCTCCAGCTACCTGCCGGAGCTGCTGAACATGTGCGATCGGATCCTGGTCATGCGCGGCGGACGGATCACCGGGGAGGTCCGCCGCGCGGAGTTCTCCGAGGAACGCGTCGTCGCGCTGGCGACCGGAGCCCGCAACCTCGAAAACGGGGGCAACCATGACTGAGCAGACCAAGTCACCGTCCACTGGGGACCGCGGCCTGCTGGGCGTGCTGGGAGACCGGCTCTCCGGCGCGGTCTCGCAGGTCGCCGCGGCAGGCGCGCTGATCGTCGTGTTCATCGTGCTGTCGATCGTCGCGCCGTCCTTCCTCACCGCGGACAACCTGTTCAACCTGGGCTCGCAGACCTCGGTGAACGCGGTGATGGCGGTCGGCGTGACGCTGGTGATCATCACCGGCGGCATCGACCTGTCGGTGGGTTCGGTGGCGGCGCTGTCCGGGGTGCTCGGGGTGGTGCTGATGGCCGACTACGGCTTCAACCCGCTGGTGGGCATCGTCGGCGGCATCCTGGTCGGCGCGGTGGCCGGGCTGGTGAACGGGCTGCTGGTGTCGGTGGTCGGGTTGCCGCCGTTCATCGCCACCCTCGGCATGCTCAGCGTCGCCCGCGGCCTGGTGCTGATCGCCACCGGCGCGGTCGCGGTGTTCGGCGCGCCGGAGTCGTTCCGGCTGCTCGGGCAGGGCGTCATCGGCGCGATCCCGATCCCGGTGCTGCTCATCGCGCTCGTCGCCGTGGCCGGGCACGTGGTGCTCACCCGCACCCGCCTCGGCCGCTACTCGTACGTGATGGGCTCCAACATGGAGGCCGCGCGGCTGTCCGGCGTGCCGGTGCGGCGCTACACCACCGCCGTCTACGTGCTCTCCGGCGCGCTGGCCGGGCTCGGCGGCATGATCGCGGCGTCCCGGATCTACTCGGGCCAGCCGAACTTCGGCGAGGGCCTGGAACTCGACGTGATCGCCGCGGTCGTCATCGGCGGGGCGAGCCTGTTCGGCGGTCGCGGCACCGTGTGGGGCTCGCTGATCGGGGCGTTTCTGGTCGCCGTCATCCGGAACGGGGCGGTCCAGCTCAACATCAGCACCTTCTACCAGAACGTGCTGATCGGCGTGATCATCTGGCTGGCGGTCTGGTGGGACCGGTACCAACGACGCAAGCTCGGCGGTGACGCCGGATGACGAATTCGTTCTGCGTAGCGGTGCGGGTAGGGCCGTCTTCGCCAGGAAGCGCCTGAGAACCCGCGGCGGTGCAGGTTGTGGGGGTGGGCTGAGCGGCTTCGTCGCTTCAAGGCAAGACCCGAACACCAACTCAGTAGGCCGCGATGAGCAAGGGAGCTCGGCGATGAAGAAGGTACTGACCGCGACGTGCGTGTTGCTCTCGGTTGCTGCTGCCGGGTGCAGCGTCGGGGTGCGCGAGCAGACCGGCGGCGGTGGCCAGCAGGGCGGGCCGATCAAGCTGGCCGTGGTGCCGAAGGCGATCGGGTTCGACTTCTGGGAGAAGGTGCGGGTCGGCGCCGAATGCGCCGGGTCCAAGCACCCGGACGTGACGATCCACTGGGACGGCGTGCACGCCGAGAGCGACGTCAGCGGTCAGCAGAGCCTGCTGCAGGACCTGCTTTCGCAGGGCGACGTCAAGGGCCTGGTGTACGCGGCGACGGACGCCAAGGCGCTGGCCGACATCACCAAGTCCGCGCAGGGCCAGGGCACCACGGTGGTCAACATGGACTCCGGCACCACGCCGCAGCCGCCGGACGTGCCGGTGTTCGCGACGAACAACGTCGCCGCCGCGGAGCAGGCCACCGACGCGCTCGCCGAGCAGCTCGGCGGCCAGGGCAAGGTGGCGTTCATCGAGTTCCAGCCCGGCACGAGCACCAACGAGACGCGCGCCGAGGGCTTCAAGAAGGGCCTGGCCAAGCACCCCGGGTTGCAGCTGGTCGCGCAGCAGTCCAGCGACAGCGACTACAACCGGGCGCTGCAGGTCACCCAGGACATCCTCACCGCGAACCCGGACCTCAACGCCATCTACGCGGCCAACGAGCCCAGCGTGCTCGGCGCGGCCGAGGCGGTGCGGCAGGCGGGGAAGGCCGGCCAGGTGAAGGTCATCGGCTGGGACACCTCGGAGGGCGAGATCCAGGGCCTGCGGGACGGCGTGATCACGGGCCTGATCGCGCAGAACCCGTTCAAGATGGGCTACGCGTCGGTCAACGCGGCGATCGGCAAAATCCGCGGCTCGGCGGACCCGCTGCCGAACCCGGACACCGGAGCGGTGCTGATCACCAAGCAGAACGTCGACGGCCCCGACGTCCAGAAGCTCTTGAATCCCACCTGCGAAAACCCGCCCGCCTGAGCGATTTCCCATCACCCGATCGGTTAAGGATGGGGGCGTGTTAGACCGCCTGAGCGGGTCGAACGCGCCTTTCACCTGCGGCCGGGTCGGGGAGTCGCGGCGGTGGCGGTGAGAATGTCGCGGTGGTTACCGCGATCGTGAATCCGCTGGTGCAGGAGATCCTCGACCTGGTCGGGATCTTCGCCTTCGCGCTCTCCGGCGCGCTGCTCGCCGTGCGGAAGCGCTTCGATGCCGTCGGCATCGTGGTGCTGGCCGAGGTGACCGCGCTGGGCGGCGGGCTGTTCCGGGACCTGGTGATCGGCGCGGTGCCGCCGGTGGCGTTCACCAACGTCGCCTACTTCACCACTCCGCTGGTCGCCGCGGTCGTGGTGTTCTTCTGGCATCCGAGGCTGGCCCGGATCCGGCGGTTCGTGATGTTCTTCGACGCGGTCGGCCTCGGCGTGTTCTGCGTGGCGGGCAGCATCAAGGCGCTGAACTACGGCATGCATCCGCTGGCGGCGATCGCGCTCGGCGCGGCGACGGCGATCGGCGGCGGCGTGGCCCGGGACGTGCTCGCCGGCGAGATCCCGGCGCTGCTGCACCCGAAGAGCGAGATCTACGCGGTGCCCGCCCTGCTCGGCAGCGCGCTGGTGTCGATCCTGGCCGTGGCGAACGCGGTGACGCCGGTCACCAGCTCGCTCGCGGCGCTGCTCGCGATCGTCGTCCGGCTGCTCGCCCTGCGCTACGGCTGGCGGGCGCCGCTGGCCCGGGGAACCGGGGCCGACAAAAGCTAGGAGTCCCGCCGGAGCACTTCCAGCGCGGTGTCGGCGTGCGCGGCCATCCGGAACTCGTTGCGGATCACCGCGAGCACCCGCCGCTGCTCGTCGATGACGAACGTGTGCCGCTTCACCGGGATCGGGCCGAACCGCCGCTTCACACCGAACTGGCGGGCCACCGTGCCGTCGAAGTCGGACAGCAGCGGGAAGCCGAAGCCGTGCGCGTCGGCGAACTTCTGCTGCTTCGCGACCGGATCCGTGCTGATCCCGACCGGCTGGGCGCCGAGCTCGGCGAACTCCGTTGCCAGATCGCGGAAGTGGCAGGTCTCCGCGGTGCAGCCGGTGGTCATCGCCGCGGGGTAGAAGAACAGCACCACGGGGCCGTCGGCCACCAGGTCGGACAGCTTGCGCTCGGTGCCGCGCTGGTCGGTCAGCGCGAAGTCCGCCACCACGTCGCCTTCTCGCATACTGCCTCCTCGAAGGACTCGGGACACAAAGGGTATGCGCACCGCCGCATACCTGGACGGCCAGCCCGGATTCGCCACCGGCTGTCGGGAGTCGCCCCTACTGTTGCCGATCATGAACTTGAAAGGCAAGAAGGTCGTTCTGGCGGAACCGGAAGGTCCCGTCGCCCGGGAGGAGCTGGCGCAGCGGCTGGCGGAGCTCGGGGCTCAGGTGGTAGCCGCGGGATCTGAACGGCCGGACGTGGTGCTGGCCGGGGAAGTCGTGTTCTCCGTGCGATTACCGGATCTGGAGGAGCAGAAGCTCGGCGTGCCGATTCTGCCGGAGGCCGAGCTGTACGAGGTGCTGCTCCGCGCCGAGCAGGCCGGGGATTCCGGCGCGGCCTTCGTGGATCACGACGCGCTGGCGGCGGCCGACCCGGCGGAAGTGCTCGGCCTGCTGCAGGAAGCGGACTGGGCGGCGTTCGCGCCGGAGCGGGATCTGCCGCCGTTGCGCGAAAAACTGGTTGCGCTCGAACGCGAGCACGGCGTCACGCAGGCGCACCGGCTGGCGACCGAGCGGCTGGTGGCGCGGGGTGCGCGGCTGCGTCATCCGCACGCCCATCCCGCCTACGAGGCCGGCGGCTCGTTCATCGACTTCGAGCTCAGCCCATGCGGTCGTCACCTGGCCACCGGGCGGTGGGACATGATGGATGCCGAGGCCGGTGTCCTGCAGATTTGGGAGTTGAGCACCGGGCGCGCCGTCAATGAGATCGTGATCGACGGCGGTGTCGGGTGGTCGGGCGACCGGGACACGGTGCAGTGGTCGGCCGACGGCACCCGCCTCGCCGTCGGGTTCTGCACCAACCAGGTCGGGGTCTGGGACCCGTTCGGCCAGAGCCGCAATCCCTTCGGCTGCGCGGATGTGACGGACGGGAACGACTCTTCCGCGACCTTCGCGCTGGCCCCCGACGGGCGGCGCGCGTACATCAGCATGCGCACGGGGCACGAGGTGATGGGCTGCCTCGCGGCGCTGGACCAGGGCGAAGTCGTCTACGCCCACCAGTTCCAGCACGTCGAAGGGACGCAACCCGAACTGCTGCCCGAGCCGATCCCGGAGGAGATCAAGCAGCTGCGCGGACCGTCGCAGATCGGCCGCGACGGAGAACCCGACCGATACGAGTGGTTCTTCGACCGGGTGCGGTGGTCGCGCGACGGCACGAGGCTGCTGGGGGACAGCGGCCCGGCGGTCTGCGCCGTGGACCTGCCGGGCGGGCGGATGCGCTGGTTCGCGCGCATCGGCGACACCCACTGGAACGGCTTGAGCATGCCGGTCGCCTGGAGCCCGGATGACCGGTTGGTCGCCGCCGTCGCGAGGGGCGAATCCCGAGGCGAGCCCGGCACGTTGACCGTCCTCGACGCCCGCACCGGCGATCAGATCGGCGAATCCGTTGAGCAGGCTCCGGGCATGCTGCACTGGGGCATGCGCGGTGACGCCGCGCGGCTGGCGATCGTGCTGCCGGACGGCGGCGGTGTCGACGTCCACGACGAGGACGGCCGCCGCTGCCACCTCGACATCGACGTGACCGAGCAGATCGGCATGCACGAAAACGGCATGGAGCGGCCCTGGGCGTGGGACCCGGCGGGGGACCACGGCGCGTGCCTGACTGCGGACGGGCAGATCGACGTGTGGTCGCTGGGCGACGAGCCGGCGCACTTGCGGTCGATCGACGCGCCGGAGGAGACGACAGCGGTGCTGTGGGGCGCCGACGGTGTGCTGGCCGTGATCGGGGAGAACACGCTGCGCTTCGTGCGCGCCTTCACGGGCGAGGTCCTCGGCGACTTCCAGTTGGGCCAGGAATCCGGCGAAGAGCGCGAGGCCGAGGAGGGCGATTTCCTGGGCGACATGTTCCAGGAGGATTCGTTCCCGCTGGACGAGTCGACCTGGTGCACCATCGCCAAACCGGCCGTGGGCCCGGCGGCGTCCCTGGTGATCGCGCCGCAGGACCGGGATGCCGATCTCGATGCGGTGCTGGCCTGGACCGTGGACCGGCGCTTCGCCTGGCCCGTGCGGTGGGGCGTCCTGGACATCGTCGAGGACTTCGATGCCGCGGAGGCCGCGCTGCAAGGATGACTCTTCCGCCGTGCCCGTACGCTGGCCGCACGGGGCACGGCGGCGTCCGGTCAGCGCGCCGAAATTCGGCGCTGCTGCAGGAAAAGCCCGACGACGAGCACCAGTGCCATCAGGATTCCCATCGTCAGCACGGAACCCGAGATGGTGAGCCGGTCCGCCAGCAGTGCCACCGCCACGAGCAGCGCGCAGCCCACCGCCGTCAGCACCAGGACCGGCGGGCCCGCGTCGGCCATCTGGGAGTGCAGGGCGGCCGTCGTCACCAGGTAGACGATCAGCGGGATCGCGACGGTCAGCGCCGCGGCGACGGTGCTCACGTGCGCCTCGTGGGCGTTGGCGTCGATGGCCACCTCCAGCCCGGCGCCGACCGCGGCGATCGCGGCGAACACCAGGTAGTGGCCGTAACCCCAGGCCAGCGGGGCGCGCTTCGAGTCGCGCAGCTGCTCGACCGCGGAATGCTTGAAGTAGATCCACCACATCGCGAAGATCATCAGCAGTCCACCGAAGCCGATCTCCAGCAGCTCCGCCGACCAGCCGCCGTCGGCGACGTCCTCCTGGATCGCGGCGGTCACGGCGAGCACCACCTCGCCGAGCACGATGATCGTGAACAGCCCGTAGCGCTCCGCGATGTGGTGCGGGTGCCAGGCGGTCTGCCGGCGTTTCTCGGCGAACGCCGGAACCGCGAGTTCGGCCAGCACCAGCGCCGCGAATCCGGCCTCCGCCCACGGGTGCGGCAGCGCCAGGCGCAGGATCCAGCCGATCTGCACCACCGTCACGCCGCCCGCGTAGCGCAGCGCGGCGGCGCGTCCCTCGGGATGTTGCCGGGCCGCGCGCAGCCACTGGGCGACCATCGCCACGCGCATCACCACGTAGCCGATGGTGACGATGGTGAAGTCGTAGTCGTGGAACGCCGCGGGCACCCCGGCGGCGAGCACCAGCACCCCGGCCATCTGCAGCAGCGTCAGCGCGCGGTAGGCCACGTCGTCGGTGTCGTAGGCGGAGGCGAACCAGGTGAAGTTCATCCACGCCCACCAGATCGCGAAGAACACCATGAGGTAGCCGATGCCGTACTCGGCGAAGTGCCCCTCAGCGAGCCCGTGGTGCAGCTGCACGGCGGCCTGGCCGACGGCGGCGACGAAGCACAGGTCGAACAGCAGCTCCAAGGGCGTGGCCACGCGGTGTTGTTCCGCCGGGTCGCGCGCGACCATCGGGCGCCGGAGGGGTGGGATGTTCATGGCCGGGATTCTCTCGAAGCCGAACCCGACCCGCTAAGACGGCGCGCCCGCGGGTAGCCGGAGGACATGCCCGAACTGCCCGATGTTGAAGGATTCCGCCGGGTCGCGGAGCAGGCGGACCACCGCCAGGTGCGTGACGTGCGGGTGCACGACGCGCAGGTGTTGCGAGGTGTCGGCACCGACGAGTTCCGGCTCGCGTTGCGGCGCAGGTACTTCGCCGAGCCGCGACGGCACGGCAAGTGGCTGCTGATCGCGACGGCCGCCGCCCCGAACGCCTCGGCGGCCCCGCCGACGGTGCTCGTGCACTTCGGCATGACCGGGAATCTCCAGTGGTGCGCCCACGACGACGAACTGCACCCGCACGACCGGGTCGTCTTCGACTTCGCCGCCGGCGAACTCCGCTACCGGGACATGCGGAAGCTGACCGGCATCCACCTCGCGCGAGAACAGGCCGAAGTGGACGATCTGCTGGCCGAGCTCGGCCCGGACGCGCAGCGGATCGACGCCGCCGAGTTCGGCTCGCGCCTCACCCGCACCCGGCGCCGCCTCAAGCCCGCGCTGATGGATCAGTCGGTGCTCGCCGGGCTCGGCAACATCTGCGCCGACGAGATCCTCTGGCGGGCCCGGATCAGCCCGAACCGCTCCACGGCGGAGCTGAGCGATGACGATCTCGACCGGCTGCACCGCGAGATGCGCGAGATGTTGCGGGTGGCCGTTCGCGCCGGCCGGGTTCCGGACGGGGCATCGTGGCTGACCGGGCACCGCGACGAGCCGGACCGGCGGTGTCCGCGGTGCTCGTCGGCCTTGCGGCGCTTGCGGATCGGCGGCCGCAGCACCCTCTTCTGCCCGGTGTGCCAGCCGGAGTGACCGACGAGCACCCATGCCCGGAGTGCATGCATTCATGCGCAGATCGTGTTGTAACATGAAAGAACTTCAGGGGGTCAGGGTCGGTCCGGGGGGTCCGACCGCGCGGAGCCGGGCCCGGGGGATGTGGTCCGGCTCCGTCCGGCCCCATCCATCCCGCACTGCGGTGTGATCGACGTGTCCTAGCGCACTGTTCACCGGTCGGTAATCGCTGTTTTTGGCATGATCTGGCCGACGAAGGCCCTGCAGCGGCAGCGCAGCCGGAAGCGGAAGGATCGGTGTGGTGACGAAGATCGAACGCCTGGGAGTCGTCGGTGGCGGGCAGATGGGTGGCGGCATCGCCGAGGTCGGCGCCCGCGCCGGCATCGACGTGATCGTGTGCGAGGTCAACGCCGACGTCGCCCGCGCCGGCCGCGCCCGGCTGTGGAAGTCGCTCAACCGCGGGGTGGAGAAGGGCAAGCTCACCGAGGCCGAACGCGACGAGGCGCAGGCCCGGCTGCACTTCACCACCACGGTCACCGACCTCGACGACCGGGACATGGTCATCGAGGCGATCGCCGAGGACGAGGGGCTGAAGCTCAAGCTGTTCGCCGAGCTGGACAAGGTGGTGGCCGACCCGGAGGCGATCCTGGCGTCGAACACCTCGTCCATCCCGATCGCCAAGCTCGCCGCCGCCACCGAGCGCCCGGAGCGCGTCATCGGCGTGCACTTCTTCAACCCGGTGCCGGTGCTCAACCTCGTCGAGCTGGTGCCGTCGCTGCTGACCGCCGAGGAGACGGTGGCGCGGGCCGCGGCGTTCGCCGGCGAGCAGCTGGGCAAGGAAACCATCCGGGCCAAGGACCGGTCCGGGTTCATCGTCAACGCGCTGCTGGTGCCGTACCTGCTGTCGGCGATCCGGATGCTGGAGGGCGGCTTCGCCACCGCCGAGGACATCGACAAGGGCATGGTGCTGGGCTGCGCCCACCCGATGGGCCCGCTGCGCCTGTCCGACCTGGTCGGCCTGGACACCTTGAAGGCCATCGCGGACTCGCTGTACGCGGAGTACGCGGAGCCCACCTACGCGGCCCCGCCGCTGCTGCAGCGGATGCTCGACGCGGGCCTCAAGGGCAAGAAGACCGGCAAGGGCTTCTACACCTACGACAACTGACCGGTCGCGTGGTCGTGAGTGCGAAAACCGGCTCTTACCGGCAATGGCAGGGCCGAACAGCTGAGCGTCGATCCCGGCGTGA
>NZ_JBFAKG010000007.1:0-34437 GCF_040655595.1 Saccharopolyspora sp. NPDC050389 | reverse complement strand
AACAGACGTGAAATGCATCACATTTTCTTGAGGTCGTTCGCGGTGTGCGACAGCGCCGGCTCTTACCGGTTTTCGCACTCACGACCCGCGCTCAGGCGTCGGCGAGGAAGGTCCGGATCTCTTCGGCGATCCGGAGTGGGTTGTCCTCCATCGGGAAGTGGCCCGCGCCGGGGATGATCGACAGTTGCGCGTTGGGGATGTCCTCGGCCAGGCGTCGCGCGAAGGCGGGCGGTTGCCAGCGGTCTTCGGCTCCCCACACGATTCTCGTCGGCGTGGTGAGGGTTTTCAGCAGCGGAGTCACCCGTTGCGTCGGTGTTGAGTCGTAGTGGCGAACCTGGTGCTCGAAGAACGACGCCCGGCCCATCGCTGTCCTGTGTGGAGCCAGGTAGGCCTCCAGGGTTTCGCCGGTCATCCTGGTCGGGTCCGCGACCGTCATCGTCAGTTGGCGGGTCAGCATCGCCTCGAACTCCGCCTGGGGCATGGCGGCGTAGTCGGCGAGGTGGTCGCGGATGATCTCCTGCCAGGTGCTCGACGGCCACGAGTCGTAGCTGACCGAATCGATCAGCATCAGGCGCTCGACGCGGTCCGGCTGGCGGGTGGCGAAGATCTGGGCTACCGCGCCGCCGATGTCGTGGGCGATCAGCGTGCAGCGTCGGATCTCCTGTTGCGCCAGGACTTCTTCGAGCAGATCCGCCTGTGCCGTGACCGAGGTGTCGCGGTTCGGCGGGCGCTCGGAGGCGCCGTAGCCCAGCAGGTCGTAGGTCAGGACGCCGTGCCCCGCGGCTTCGACGGTCGGGATCACGTTGCGCCAGATGTGGGAGTGCGACGGCGTTCCGTGCAGGAACACGAGCGTTTCGCCGGTGCTTCCGACGGTTCGCCGGAAAGCCAGCCGCACTCCGTCGACGATCAGGTGCCGGTCCAGGATCATGCCGCGCCGTCCAGGGTGATCACGAGCTTGCCGAAGAAGTCCTTGGCGGCGAAGGTCTTCTGCGCTTCGGGCAACTCGTGCAGCGGATACGTCCCGGCCAGCAGCGGCATCAGCTCGCCGCGGGCGATGTGCCGCCGGAGCTGGGCGAAGTCGTCGTGGGTGCCGAACGACGAGCCGATCAGCTGCAGCTGGCGGAGGTAGACCGTGCGCAGGTCCGTCTCCACCAGCGGCCCGGCGATCCCGCCGGCCACGACGTAGCGACCCAGCGGCCCGAGCATCCGCAGCAGCGCCGGGAAGCCCGGCCCGGCCACGACGTCGGCGACTACGTCGACCGGGCCGACCGCGGCCCGCACCGCCGCCTCCAGGTCGGCGGCGCGCCGGTCCACCGTCGCATGCGCTCCGAGGCGCAGCGCGCGCTCCCGCTTCGCGTCGCTGGTGATCGCCACGACGCGCGCTCCGCGCAGCGTCGCGAGCTGGATCAGCGCCGAGCCGACTCCGCCGGAGGCGCCGGTGACCACAACGGTCTCGTCGGCGCGGACGGCCGCCCGGTTCAGCATCCGCATCGCCGTCGCGTATGCGGTGGGGAAGGTCGCCAGCTCCGCATCGCCGAGGTCGCTGGCGATCGGGTGGGCGTTCTGGGCGGGCACGGTGGTGAATTCGGCGAATCCGCCGTCGCGCTCGCTGCCCAGGTACGCGGTGTCGACCAGTTCTCGCTCGCCGCCGGTGTAGAGCATCGGGTCGACGATCACCCGCTCGCCCAGCCGGGATTCGGGCACGCCCACGCCGGCCTGGTCGATGCGGCCGACCACGTCGGCGCCCTGGATGCGCGGGAACTCCAGGGGCTCCCGCCGCCAGCCCGCGCTCGCCCCGGGGTCGTCGGGGGAGCCGTACGCGCCTTCGCGGGTCCAGATGTCGGTGTTGTTGATCGCGGTGGCGGCGACCCGGATGCGCACCTCGCCCGGCCCGGCCTGCGGCTCGGGCACGTCTTCCCGGTACGCCAGCTTCTCCGGTCCGCCGAAGCCGGTGAGCAGCACTGCCCGCATGGGAAACACTCCGTTCTGGGTATTGGTCCCGGTCGGGACAGGTATACCGACCGGTGTGGTTACCAGGGTAGGCGTGCGTGGCTTGATGTCAACACACCGGTAGGTATAGTCGAGGCGTGGGAAGTGCTGCGGAGTTGTTGGAGAAGCTGACGCCGGCCGGGCGGCGGGTGCTCGACGTGGCGGCGGAGCTGTTCTACCGGCAGGGCATCCACGCCGTCGGCGTCGAGGCGATCGCCGCCGAAGCGGGCGTCACCAAGAAGACCCTGTACGCGTGCTTCGGCTCGAAGGATCAGCTCGTCACGGCGTACCTGGTCGAACGGGACCAGCATTGGCGCGCCTGGCTGGAGCGGTGGGTCGCCGAGCACGCGGCCGCGCCGGAGGACGAGCTGCTGGCGGTCTTCGACGCGCTCGAAGCGTGGATGGGCGGCGGGGACTTCCGGGGCTGCGGATTCGTCAACGCCCTGGCGGAGATCCCGGATCCCGAGAGCCCGGCCCGCGCCGTGATCATCGGCCAGAAGCGGTGGATGCGCGAGTACTTCGAGAAGCTCGCCGCGGCAGCCGGACTGGCTGATCCGGCGGACTTCGCCCACAGCGCTCTGCTGCTCTACGAGGGCGCGACGGTGGCGGCCTCGGCAGGCTTCGACGGCGCGGTCCGCCAGGCGCGCAAAACCGCGGAGATCCTGCTCAAGGCCTGAGTGCTGATTGCGACGGTGCCGGTGAGCGGCTGCGCTGCTTCAAAAGCGAAGACGAGCCGGGATCAGTCCACTTCGGACGCGATGGTGGCGCGCAGCGCGTCGACCGCGTGCCGGCGGTGCTCGTCGAGCAGCCGCACGAGTTCGCCGGCCCGTCGATCCGCGACCGCCGCCACGATCGAATCGTGCTCGTGGCGGACGCGCTCGCGGTTGGTGCTGGAGTTGTAGTACACCGCGCGATAGGCATCGGTGGCGTCCCAGAGCGTGCGCACGACGCGCAGCAGGCGGGGCATCCCGGCGGGCTCCAGCAGCGCGAAGTGGAAGCGGCGGTTCGCCGCGATCATCGCGACCAGGTCGCTGCTGTCGGCGGCCTTCTCGACGTCGAGCTGGGCGTCGGTGATCCGGGCCAGGTCGGCGTCGGTGAGCCGCTCGGTGGCCACCGTCGCGGCCTCCGATTCGAGCAGCTCGCGCATCCGGTAGACCTCCAGCAGGTCGCCCAGCGACAGCTCGGCCACCGAATATCCCCGGTGCGGCTGGTAGATCACCTGGCCCTCGGCCTCCAGCGTCTTCAGCGCCTCGCGCAGCGGAACCCGGCTCACGCCGAGGCGCTGGGCGATGGTGTCCTGCCGGATGGGCTGGCCCGGCGCCAGCTCGCCGGACACGATGGCCTTGCGGAGCTCGCCGAGGACGAACTCCTGGGTGGTGGGTGGTCGTTGCATCCCCGGCTCTCCAGTTTTCGCGGTTCTCCGGCGTCTTGACCGCCGCCCGATCAACTGTATATTGGATCCAAAATCTCGGCTAGGCAAGCCGCTGTTCAGGCCACCGCGCTGCACCGGTGCCGGATGGGGCCGGCCTGCCGATCGGAAGGGTGGGTGCATGGAGACGCTGCCGCTGGAGGGCGTGGTCGTCGCGGACTTCAGCCGGGTGCTGGCCGGGCCGTACGCGACCATGCTGCTGGCCGACCTGGGCGCGACCGTGATCAAGGTGGAGCGCCCCGGCGACGGCGACGACACGCGTTCGTGGGGACCGCCCTGGACCGAGCACAGCTCCGCCTACTTCGAGTCGGCCAACCGCGGCAAGCGCAGCATCACCCTCGACCTCGCCGACCCGGCGGACCAGGAGGCCGCGCGCCGGCTCATCCGCCGCGCCGACGTCCTGGTGGAGAACTTCAAGGCCGGCTCGCTGGCCCGCTACGGCCTGGACCACGAGAGCGCGCTCGGGATCAACCCGCGGCTGATCTACGCCTCGATCTCCGGGTTCGGCAGCAAGGAAGGCGCGCACCTGCCCGGCTACGACTTCGTGGTGCAGGCGCTCGGCGGCCTGATGAGCATCACCGGCGAGGCCGACGGCGCGCCGATGAAGGTCGGCGTGGCGGTGGTGGACGTGCTCACCGGCAAGGACGCGGCGCTGGGCATCATGGCGGCGCTGCGGCACCGCGAGCTGACCGGCCGCGGCCAGCACGTCGAGGTGAACCTGCTGTCCAGCCTGCTGGCGTCGCTGGCGAACCAGATGAGCAGCCTGCTGACCACCGGAGTCGCGCCGAAGCGGATGGGCAACCGGCACCCGAGCATCGCGCCGTACGAGGCGCTGCGCTGCGAGGACGCCTTCCTGGCCGTCGCGGTCGGCAACGACGGGCAGTTCCGCAAGCTCTGCGAAGCGCTGGGGCTGGTCGCGCTGGCCGACGACCCGAGGTTCGCGACCAACGCGCAGCGGGTGGCCAACCGCGAGGAACTGGCGCGGCAGCTGGAAAACGTGCTCGGCGCGCGGACCGCCGCGGACTGGCAGCAGCGCCTGCAGGGAGTGGGCATCGCGTGCGGCCAGGTCAACGACCTGTCGCGGGCCGTGCACTACGCCGAGTCGCTGGGGCTGCGGCCGATGGTCGATCCCGGCGGCGGCGCCGCGATGCAGGTGCGCACGCCCATCGACTTCTCCGGCCACGGCACCGCCGAGGTGACGCCGCCGCCGCTGCTCGGCGAACACACCAAGGAAGTCCTCACCTGGCTGGAGGACTCCGAACAACAGCTTTCCCCGCTCGTCTCGAGGAGGAGCCCGCAATGAGTGCCGGTGGAAAACGTCCCGCGTTCGACCCGCGCGATCCGCTGGGGATCGACGCCGAATTCACCCCGGAGCAGCTCGCGATCCGCGACAGCGTGCGCGCGCTGTGCCGGGACCACGTGCAGCCGCACGTCGCGGAGTGGTTCGAGCGCGGCGAACTCCCGCAGGTCCGGGAACTGGCCCGGGAGCTGGGCAAGCTCGGCGTGCTGGGCATGCACCTGGAGGGCTACGGCTGCGCTGGACTGTCCGCAGTGGACTACGGCATCGCCTGCGAGGAGCTGGAGGCCTGCGATTCGGGGCTGCGCTCGCTGGTCTCGGTGCAGGGCTCGCTGGCGATGTTCGCGATCTGGCGGTGGGGCTCGGAGGAGCACAAGCAGCGCTGGCTGCCGCAGATGGCCGCGGGCGAGGCGATCGGCTGCTTCGGCCTGACCGAGCCCGACCACGGCTCCGACCCGGCCTCGATGCGCACCGCCGCGCGCCGAGACGGCTCCGACTGGGTGCTCAACGGCCGCAAGATGTGGATCACCAACGGCACGGTCGCCTCGGTCGCGGTGGTGTGGGCGCAGACGGACGAAGGCGTGCGCGGCTTCGTCGTCCCGACCGACACGCCGGGCTTCTCGGCGCCGGAGATCAAGCACAAGCTGTCGCTGCGGGCGTCGGTGACCAGCGAGCTGGTGCTCGACGACGTCCGGCTGCCCGCCGACGCGGTGCTGCCGGAGGTCACCGGGCTGCGCGGGCCGCTGTCCTGCCTGAACGAGGCGCGCTACGGCATCGTGTGGGGCGCGGTCGGAGCCGGGCGCAGCTGCCTGGAGACGGCGCTGGACTACGCGACCACCCGCGAGCAGTTCGGCCGGCCGATCGGTGGCTTCCAGCTCACCCAGGCCAAGCTCGCCGACATGGCGGTGCGAGTCCAAAATGGACGGTTGCTGGCGCTGCACCTCGGCAAGCGCAAGGACGCCGGCGAGCTGATCCCGCAGCAGGTGAGCTTCGGCAAGCTCGACAACGTCCGCGGTGCGCTGGAGGTGGCCCGCACGGCGCGGACCATCCTGGGCGCCAACGGGATTTCGCTGGAGTACCCGGTGATCCGGCACATGACGAACCTGGAGTCGGTGCTGACCTACGAGGGCACCAGCGAGATGCACGCCCTCACCATCGGCCAAGCCCTAACCGGGCTCGCGGCCTTCCGCGGCTGACAAGGGTGTTCCAAGCTCGTCTTGCGTGACGGCGCGGGTAGCGGAACCTCAGGAGCTTTCTCGCTGTGGGATCCCCGACGCACGTATGTTCCAATACGTCGCGTCGGGGCCGTCCTCGCGAGAAAGCTTCTGAGAACCCGCGGCGGTGCCGGTTGCGTGGGTGGTCTAAGCGGTTGCGCCGCTTGTCCCTTGCCGGGTCGGCGCCACACCCGCGAACACGCCGGCCTAGCGGAGCATGGGTGGTAGGACTCGGTGGGTCCAGTCGGTGGCCTGCTCGTAGGCGTGGGCCAGTTGCAGGAGCGGCCACTCCGCGTGGTTCCGGCCGATCAGCTGGACGCCCATCGGCAGCCCGGACTCGCTGAAGCCGACCGGCAGGTTCACGATCGGCAGCCCGGACAGCGTCCACGGCGCGACCGTCTCCATCCAGCGGTGGTAGGTATCCATCGACCGGCCGTCGATCTGCTCCGGCCAGCGCTGCCCGGCGTCGAACGGGAACACCTGCGCGCTCGGCGCGAGCAGGAAGTCGTAGTCGTCGAACAGCCCGGCCACCGCGGCGTACCACTCGTTGCGGCCGGTCAGGGCGCGTGCGATGTCGTCGGCGGTGAGCCGCTGGTAGCCCTCGATCTCGAAGATCAGCTCCGGCTTGAGCAGCTCCCGGGTGGCCGGATCGGCGTGCAGCTCGGCGTTCTTGCGCCCGACCGTCCACGACCGCCACAGCAGGAAGGTCTCCCACGCCTGCTCGACCGGCAGCCGGCGCGACACCGGCTCCACCTCGCAGCCGATCTCGGCGAGGGCGCCGAAGGACGCCTTGCACAGGTCGAGCAGCCCCGGCTCGGTGGCCAGGTAGCCGTCGAAGTCGCCGATCCAGCCGATCCGGGCTCCGCCGAAGTCGTGCTCCAGGTTTCCGGTGAACAGCTCCGGGTCCTGCTCGATGCTCAGCGGCGCGCGTTCGTCCGGACCGGCCATTGTGGACAGCAGCATCGCGATGTCCCGCACCGTGCGCCCCATCGGGCCGACCACCGCGGGCTCGCTCAGGAATCCCTCGCTCGGGATGCGGCCGAAACCGGGCCGCAGCGATACGAGATTTCCCCACGCCGCCGGGTTGCGCAGCGAACCCATGAAGTCGCTGCCGTCGGCGACCGGCAGCATCCGCAGGGCCAGCGCGGCTCCCGCGCCGCCGCTGCTGCCGCCCGCGCTGCGCGTGGTGTCGTAGGCGTTGAGCGTGGTGTCGAACACCGGGTTGAAGGTGTGCGAGCCCAGACCGAACTCGGGGACGTTGGTCTTGCCGATGACGATCGCGCCGGCCTCGCGCATCCGCCGCACGTGCAGGTCGTCGGTCGTCGCGACCTGCTCCGCGAAGATCGGCGAGCCCATCGTGGTGGGGAACCCGCTCGCGTGGGAGAGGTCCTTCACCGCGATCGGGAAGCCGTGCATCCAACCGATGGGATCGCCGCGGTCGAGTTCTTGGTCCCGCTGCTTGGCCTGCTCGATGAGCTCGGCCTCGTCGGCGCGCGACACGATCGCGTTGACCGCCGGGTTGAGCCGGTCGATGTGCCGGAGGTAGGTCTCCAGCACCTCGACGCAGGTGACCTCCCTGCGGCGGATCAGCCAGGAAAGCTCCACGGCATCCAGCAGCACCAGGTTCGGGACCTCCGGCGCGGGAAGCCGGGAACCGGGTGCCACGACCACGCTGTCTTCCTGTTGTCGACCCACGCTGTTGACCTTTGCGCTTCGGCGGGGCCGACGTCAACCGGGCGTTCGGGGAGGCGTGCGTCACGTTAGCGTTGCTAAAAAACCCGCCGGTTCGCACGCTGGTAAGACCAGCACACCGCAACGTGCCGCGAGGAGGACGCATGCCCGCAGTGGCCGTCGCCGGACAGACTCCGCGGACCATCGGGATCCCGCGGGTGCTGTCGTCGGTGGCCGCGGTCGTGACGGTCGGGGTGTTCCCGGTGTTCCTCGTCGGCGGCATGGGCGTGCAGCTGCAGCAGGACCTCGGATTCGGCGCGGCGCTGCTGGGTGTGGGCGCGGCCGGCTTCTTCGGCGTCGCGTCGCTGTCGTCCCGGACGATGGGGTGGGTCGTCGAGCGGATCGGTGCCCGAACGGGCATGCGGTTGGGCGCGCTCGGCAGCTCGATCTGCCTGTTCGGGCTGGCCATGGCGCCCGGCGTGCCCTGGCTGCTGGGGCTGCTGTGGGTGGCCGGACTGCCGAACTCGCTGGCCCAACCGGCCTCCAACCTGCTTATCGCGCAAGGCATTCCGGCCAACCGGCGGGGCATGGGCTTCGGCGTCAAGCAGTCCTCCATCCCGGCCGCGACGCTGCTGGCCGGGGTCGCGGTGCCCGCCGTGGCGCTGACCGTCGGCTGGCGGTGGGTGTTCGTGATCGCCGGGCTGGTCGGCCTGGTCGCCGCCGTCGCGGTGCCGCGGCTGCCGGATGCCGAGCGGTCCGCCGCACGACGTGCCGATACCACCGGGCGCGACGCGGCTCGCGGTGCGCTGCTGTTGCTGGCGATCTCCGGCGGCCTCGGTTCGGCGGCGGCGAACGCGCTCGGTGCGTTCGTCACCACCACCGCCGTCGAGGTCGGGTTCAGCCCGTCCGCGGCCGGACTGGTGCTGTCGCTGGGATCGGCGACCGGGCTGACGGTCCGGTTGTGCGCGGGAGTGCTCGCGGATCGCAAGAACCCGAACCTGGTGCGGGTGATCACCGCGATGCTGCTGATCGGTTCGATCGGCTTCGGGCTGATGGCGGTGAACTCGCCGGTGGCGTTCCTGATCGGCGTGTCGATCGGCTTCGGCGCGGGCTGGGCCTGGCCCGGGCTGCTGAACTTCGCGGTCGCCAAGATCGCCCCGGACCGGGTCGCCAGCGCCACCTCGTTCACCCAGACCGGCATCTACCTGGGCGGCAGCCTCGGGCCGCTGCTCTTCGGCATCCTGGCGGAACAAACGGGCCTGGCGGGAGCCTGGCTGGCGGCGGGAATCGCGGCGATCACCGCGGGCGTCCTGCTGCTGTTCATCCGCCGCTGAGGCGGCCGCCCGATTCCAGGCAAAACCGGAAACCCGTCCGGGGCGTGCCGGAGTTGGTCAGGGCTTTCGGGCTACTCCGCCGTAGAGCAGGCGGTAGCGGCGCTTTGCCGCGGTCTGGCCGGGTTCTGGTCGCCAGTCCGACAGGTACGTCGCTCCCGGCGGTAGGACCTCGAAGTCGCCGAACTGCTTCTCGATCCACTCGACCTCGCGCGGGTGCAGCGGATCCGTGGTCTCCGCGTAGCGGCCCGACAGGATGCGCATCTCGTCCGGGTCGTGGCTGCCGGTCAGGTGCGAGATCACCAGGTGGCTGCCGGGAACCAGCTCGTCGCGATAGGCCTCCACCAGCGCGACCGGGTCGTCGGAGTCGGGAACGAAGTGCAGCACCGCCGTCATCAGCAGTGCCACCGGTTCGTCCAGGTCGAGCAGTTCGGCGGCCTCCGGGGAACCCAGGATCGCCTGCGGGGCGCGGCAGTCCGCCCGGATGATCTCGGCGCGCGATTCGCCGGCCAGCAACGGCTTGCTGTGCGCGACGGTGAGCGGCTCGTTGTCCACGTAGAGCACCCGGAAGTCGCGGGTCCGGCGCCGCGCCACCTCGTGCACGTGGCCGATGGTGGGGATGCCCGAGCCGAGGTCAACGAACTGGCGGATGCCGCGCGCGAGCAGGTACTCCACTGTGCGCCGGACGAATGCCCGGTTCTCCCGGTATGACTCGCCGATGTCCGGCAGCTCCCGCTCCAGGGCTTCCATGAACGTTCGCTCGCAACCGAAGTTGTGGCTGCCGCCGAGGAACGCGTCGTAGATCCGGGCGGCGCAGGGCCGGGCGATGTCCATCTCCCGGACCGGCGGGATGCGCGTGTCGGCCATGATCGTCCTCCCCTCGCTGCCAGAATCGTACAGTAGTCAACTGATAACACTGCGTGTTCGCGATCGGTCTGGCACCGCGCTTGCTGACGGTCGTGCGCGCGTACGACGATGGTGACCGGAAACGACGATCTGATGGAGGTGCTCGTGGCCGACGAAGTCCGCGCGGTGGTGGCGACCGGGAAAGGCGCACCGGTCGAGGTGGTGACCATCCGCGTTCCGGATCCGGGACCCGGAGAGGCCGTGGTGCGGGTGCAGGCGTGCGGGGTGTGCCACACCGACCTGCACTACCGAGAGGGCGGTATCAGCGACGAGTACCCGTTCCTGCTGGGGCACGAGGCCGCAGGCATCGTCGAAGCGGTCGGCGAGGGCGTGCGCGATGTGCAGCCCGGCGACTTCGTGATCCTCAACTGGCGCGCGGTGTGCGGTGTGTGCCGGGCCTGCAAGCGCGGCCGGCCGCAGTACTGCTTCGCCACGCACAACGCGGCGCAGCCGATGACGCTGACCGACGGCACGCCGCTGTCGCCCGCGCTGGGCATCGGCGCCTTCGCGGAAAAGACGCTGGTGCACGCCGGGCAGTGCACCAAGGTCGATCCCGCGGCGCGCCCGGCGGTGGCCGGGCTGCTGGGCTGCGGCGTGATGGCCGGGATCGGGGCCGCGATCAACACCGGCAACGCCGGGCCGGGAGACACCGTCGCGGTGCTGGGCTGCGGTGGCGTCGGCGACGGCGCGATCGCCGGGGCGAGCATGGTCGGGGCGCGACGGATCATCGCGGTGGACCGCGACCCGCGGAAGCTGGAGTGGGCGCGGCAGTTCGGCGCCACGCACACCGTGAACGCCGCCGAGACCGACAGCGTCGAGGCGATCCGGGAGCTCACCGACGGCTTCGGCGCCGACCTGGTGATCGACGCGGTCGGCCGCCCGGAGACGTTCGAGCAGGCCTTCTACGCGCGCGACCTGGCAGGCACCGTGGTGCTGGTCGGCGTGCCGACGCCGGAGATGAAGCTGGAGCTGCCGCTGCTGGACGTGTTCGGCCGCGGCGGTGCGGTGAAGTCCAGCTGGTACGGCGACTGCCTGCCGGAACGCGACTTCCCGATGCTGATCGAGCTCTACCTGCAGGGCCGGTTGCCGCTGGAGAAGTTTGTCAGCGAGGAGATCGCGCTGGACCAGGTTGAGCAGGCGTTCGAGAAGATGCACCGCGGCGAGGTGCTGCGTTCGGTGGTGACCTTCGGATGACGCCGCGCATCGACCACGCGACCACCTCGGGCACGTTCTCGCTGGACGGCCAGACCTTCGACGTCGAGAACAACGCGTGGGTGGTCGGCGACGACCGCGAGTGCGTGATCATCGATGCGCCGCACGACGTCGAGGCGATCCGCCGGCTCGTCGGCGATCGGCGGGTGCTGGGCGTGGTGTGCACGCACGCCCACGACGACCACGTGCGCAAGGCGCCGGAGCTGGCCGACGCCGTCGGGGCACCGATCTTCCTGCACCCCGACGACATGGTGCTGTGGAACCTGGTGCACCCGGACCGCGAGCCCGACCGGGAGCTCGCCGACGGCCAGGTGATCGAGGTCGGCGGCGCGAGCCTGCGGGTGCTGCACACGCCCGGCCACGCGCCGGGCGCGGTCTGCCTGTACTCGCCCGAGCTGGGCGTGGTGTTCACCGGCGACACCCTGTTCGCCGGCGGGCCCGGTGCCACCGGTCGGTCCTATTCGGACTTCGACGTCGTCGTGGCGTCGATCCGGGACCGGCTGCTGCCGCTGCCCGAGGACACCGAGGTCCGGACCGGACACGGGGAGAGCAGCACGATCGGCGCGGTCCGGCCGCAGTTCGACGAGTGGGTCGCGCGCGGGTACTGACCGTTCCCGGTAGGTCGGCGGCGGCGAACGGTAGGTTCGCCGCTACGACTTTCGCCGGATGAAGCGCGTCGGCGCGTTGGTACACGATCTTGGTTCTCGTGAGTGGTGGTTCCGGTTCTTACCGAAACCACCACTCACGAGCCGGTCCGCGCCCGACGCGCTGACGGCTTCATGAACGGTCTTGAGGCAGGTTGGATTGGTCGATCACGCAATTGGCGGCGCCGCAGTGGCTCAGCCGCGGACCGGCTTGCTGGCCTGGGCCACCGCGCACCGCGCCATGCTCGGCGATCTCGCTTTCGTGCTGGTGCTTTCGGTGCTGCACGGCTTCGACCTGACCATCGGCGACCATCCACCCTGGATGGACTGGTGGTGGCCGCTGCTGGTGAGCGTGCCCGCCACCGCCCTGTTGCTGCTGCGCCGACGGGCGCCGTGGCTGGTGCTTTTCGAGCTGCTGGCGGTCACCGTCGGGCTCACCGCGTTGCAGCTCAACATCGGCGGGCTGAACCTGGTGATCCTGGTCGCGGTCTACTCGGTCTGCGTGCGCGTCTCGCTGGTCGGCGCGGTGGGTGCCGCGACGGTCGCGATGGTCTACCCGGTCAGCGAGCTGGTCGTCTACGAGCTGTCGCCGGTGGAGGGACTGCTGCGGATCTCCGGCGCGGTGGTGAACCTCGTGATGGTGGTCGGCTGGGCCCGGGCGGTGCGGATCGGCCGCCGGCGGGCGGTGCAGCTGGAGCAGACCATGGCGCTGCTGGACGAGGCGCGCGATCAGCTCGCCGCCGACGCCGCGGTCGTCGAGCGGGCCCGAATCGCGCGCGAGTTCCACGACATCGTGTCGCACAACCTGTCCGTGGTCGCGCTGCGCGCGGGCGTCGCCCGGGCGCTGATCGACCGCGATCCGGATCACGCCCGGCAGACCCTGCAGGAGCTCGAACAGACCTCGCGCGGCGCGCTGGGGGAGATGCGCAACCTGCTCAACGTGCTGCGCGATCGGAACCCGGCCGGTCAGGATCCGATGGACTGGCAGCCGATGCCCAGCCTGGACGGGGTGGACGCGCTGGTCGAGTCGGTTCGCGGCGGGCACGTGGTGTGGACGCTCGACCGGCGCGGCAAGGTCCGCGAGCTCGGCTCCGGCGTGGAGATGACCGCGTACCGGATCGTGCAGGAAGCGATGACGAACGTGCTCAAGCACGCGGGGGCCGGTCGAGCGCGGGTGTCGCTGGACTACGGGCCCGATGCGCTGCGGATCGAGGTGACCAACCGCATCAGCGGCGTCGACGCGGTTGATGGCAGGCCTGTCTCCCAACAGTCGGGACATGGGCTGATCGGCCTGCGGGAACGCGTTGCGCTGCTGGGCGGAACCTTGACCGCACATCCGATTTTGAACGGATTTCACCTTGAAGCCGTGCTACCGTGCCCGGGAAATTCGGACCTGGCCTGACTCGCAATGCAGGCCGTCCGGACCGAGGAGGGCCCGGCGTGGAAACTGCGGACACGACTGTCCTGGTAGCCGATGACCAAGCGATGATCCGCGCGGGACTTGTTGCGCTGCTGTCCAACGAGCCGGGCCTGCGGGTACTGGCCGAAGCCGCCGACGGAGATGCGGCGCTGGCCGCCGTGCGCCGCCGCCGGCCCGACGTGGTGCTCATGGACGTGCGGATGCCGGGCAAGGACGGCATCGCTGCGGCCGGCGACATCATCGCGGAGACCGGCGGCGAGACCTCGGTGATCATGCTCACGGTGCACGATCTCGACGAGTACGTCTATGCCGCGTTGCGCGCCGGCGCCAGCGGTTTCCTGCTCAAAGACGCCACGCCGGAGGAACTGGTCAAGGCCGTGCACACGGTCGCGGCCGGAGATGCGCTGCTGTCGCCGCGGGTCACCAAGCGGCTCTTACAGCGCTTCGCGGCGCTGGGCGTCCGCGACGCGCGCAGCGAGCTGAGCGTACTGACGGAGCGGGAACTAGACGTGCTGCTGGAGGTCGCGCGCGGCGGGTCGAACGCCGAGATCGCCCGCAACCTCGGGCTGGCGGAGCTGACGGTCAAGTCGCACCTCTACCACGTGATGCAGAAGCTGCACCTCAGCTCGCGCACCCAGCTGGTGATCACGGCCTACGAGACCGGCCTGGTGTGCCCGGGCCAGGCCGAGGTGCGCCCGCGCCAGGCCTCGGCCTGACGGCCCGCACCCGGCGCGGCGGGCTCGGCCATTAGGTCTAATGGGGACATGGGTTCTGAACTGCGAGTCGGACTTGCCGGATACGGCGTCGGTGGCGCGATCTTCCACGCGCCGCTGATCGCCGCCCACCCGTCGCTGCGACTGGCGGCGGTCGTCACCGCCAACCCGGAGCGGCAGCGGCAGGTGCGCGCCGAGCATCCCGACGCCGCCGTCGTCGACGACATGGACGCGCTGCTGGCGCGCGAACTGGACCTGGTGGTGATCGCCAGCCCCAACCGCACCCACGTCGAGCTGGCCACCGCCGCGCTGGACGCGGGCCTGCCCGTCGTGGTGGACAAGCCGTTCACGCCGACCTCGGTCGAGGGGCGGCAGCTGATCGAGCACGCCGCGGCCAAGGGGCAGCTGCTGACGGTTTTCCAGAACCGCCGGTGGGACAACGACATGCGCACGGTGCGCAGGCTGCTGGACGACGGGGAGCTGGGCCGGGTGCACCGCTTCGAGTCGCGGTTCGAGCGGTGGTCGCCGACGCCGAAGCCGACCTGGCGGGACTCCGGCGGCGTCGAGGACGTCGCGGGCATCCTCTACGACCTGGGCAGCCACCTGATCGACCAGGCCCTCCAGCTGTTCGGCCCGGTCGCGGCGGTCTACGCCGAGATCGACTGCCGGCGCGAAGGGGTGCGGGCCGATGACGATTCGTTCATCGCGCTCACCCACGCCAACGGGGTGCGCTCGCACCTGTGGATGAGCAAGGTCGCGGCGCAGCATGGCCCGCGCTTCCGGGTGCTCGGCGACGCCGCCACCTTCACGAAGTACGGCCTGGACCCTCAGGAGGCCGAGCTGCGCGCCGGCCGCCTGCCCGTCGACGACACCTGGGGCCGGGAGCCGGAGGCGATGTGGGGCGTCCTGGGCGTCGGCGACGACGTCCGCCGGGTGCCCAGCGAAGCGGGCGACTACCTGGCGTTCTACGACGGAGTCGTCGCGGCGCTGCGCGACGGCGCGCCGCCGCCGGTGGACCCGGCCGACGCGGTGGCGGCGCTGGACGTCATCGCGGCGGCCCGCCGCTCCGCCGCCGAAGTCACCGTCGACCGGCTGCTGTAGCAGATCGGTCGGTCGAGCAGGTGCCGTGTGTACTTTGTGCTGCCATGGCAGCACAAAGTACACACGGGTGGTCACCGGGCGAAACGATCGTCCACGTTGGTCAGAACCGGTAGGTGCGGGCGATCGCGATGCGGTCGCCGTCTTCACGGGTGCCCGCCTCGACGTCCGGTGGCCTCGGGCGGAAGCCGGGGGCCGCGGCGAGGCCGTGGGTTTCGTCGATCGCCGTCACCCGGACCTGGTTCCCGCGAGCGCGGAAGGTGATCTCCGCGCCTTCCGGTGGCAGAGCGCGGAAGCGGATCTCGCCGGGCCACGTTCCGGCGCGAGTGCCGGACACCTGGAGCGACACCGGGGCGCTGCCGGGGGCACGAGCCGTGACGTCGGTGATCGGCTGGTCCACGCGCAGCACCAGGTCCGCCGCGCCGCGGCTGGAGGACACGTGCAGGGTCACGGTGTCTCCGGCGCGGGATCCGGTCACGCGTGGCCCGTCGGCGTCGAGTGGTTGTGCCGGGCCGGTCCACAGGTCACCACGCGCGTATCCGGCCGGGAGCCGGTCGGTGTTGCGGGTGCCCACGAACTGCCTGGTCCAGTCGGTCGGCTCGTCCTCGGCGCTGACCCAGCTCGCGGAGTTCGCGTCCGCGTCCAGCACGTAGGCGAGGTGGGAGCGGCGAGGGTGCTGCGCGTCGAATCCGTCCGCGGCAAGACCGCCACCCACCGAGGCGCAGGCGACTGCGAATGCCGACAGCAGGACGACTGCGACGGTTCGACGGCGCAGTGCGCGATCGGGGAAGAACAGCTCGCCGATCGGCGGCAGCACCAGTCCGAACAGGACGGTCAGCAGCGCGCCGGCACCGCCGAGGGCCAAGCCCACGCCCTGGAAGACGTTGCGCGCGACGGCAGGCAGCACCATCGCGGACACCACGGCACCGGCGGAGACCGCAACGAGCGCCCACCTCGGGAACACCAACGCGACGAGCACGCCGAGAGCTCCCGCCAGCGCCGGAACGGTGAACACGAACGACGCTCCCGGCGCGAACGCCGCGCACACCATGCCCAAGGCCGTCGGCCAGGCCAGGCCGCCGAGCGCGAGCGCCGCCCGGCCGAGTCGGTTGCGCAGCGGCAGGTACCAGCAGAGCAGCGCGAATCCGGTGAGCGCGACGATGGCGAGCTGGAAGATCAGCGGCCGGTGCACCAGACCGCCCATCAGGTCGTAGCCGGGGCGCACCGCCACCATCAGCGACCACAGCGCCTGCGCGAGCACGACCGACGCGCCGATCGGCAGCAGCGCGGACAACGCGCTCAACAACACCCTCGGCAGCGAGACCAGCCGTCGGTACCGCGCCAGCACCACCGCGCCCACCAGCAACAACGCGGCGAGTCCGGCTAACGGCCAGACCAGCGTGCCGGGGTAGGTGATCGTCATGCCGAGCGCGCGGAAGTAGATCAGGTCGTGGTCCGAACGCAGCCCGGCGAGATCGGCACCGCCGAAGGCGCGGGCCAGGGCGAGCATGTTCTCGCCCTGGTGCTGGAGGCTGCCGGGTTCCAGGTTCGCGATCGTGTCGCCGGCGGTGTGGTAGCGGGACGAGCCTTCGATGTAGGCGGAATTGAGGCCGGTGAAACCGGCCTGGGTGAAGGCGGTGAAATCGGTGTTGTTCGGCAGCAGCCGGTACATCGCGACCATCGAGGAGTCGCCGCGCGGGTGTGCGACCGCGGTGGTGAACGTTTCGACCAGACGCGCGTTGTCCTTCGACGTCTCGAACATCAGCGACGGGCCGTCGACGCCCCGTGCTTCCCAGTTGAGGACCACGCCGCCTCGACGGGCGAGCGGGTGTTCCCGGACGAACGCGTTCGCGCCGAGCACGCCGTCTTCCTCGCCGTCGGTGATCACCAGCACGAGGTCGTTGCGCAGCGGCCCCTCTGCCCGCAGCGCCCGGACGGTCTCCAGCATCGCCGCGACCGAGGAACCGTCGTCCGACGCCCCGGGGCCGACGGCCGCCGAGTCGTAGTGGGCGGCGAGCAGGACCGATCCCGTGGACGCGTTGCCGGGCAGCGTCGCCACCACGTTGTCCACCCGGCCGAACGTCGCCAGCCCGGTGGCCGAGCGCGCCCCCACCGAGTGCTGGACCTGCACCTGCAGGCCTTCCGCGCGCAGCCGGGCGACGAGGTGATCCCTGGCCCGGTCGCTCGCCGGGCTGCCCATCGGACGGGGCTCGGTGGCGAATCTGCCGAGCTCGGAGACAGCGCGCTCGGCGCTGAACTCGCCGGCGGGTGCGGAGGCTGGGACGGGCTGCTGGGTGCTCGCGTCGCCCAGTACGGACAACGCGAGCACCACGAGCACGGCGAGCGCGCTCGCGACCCCGGCCGCGGCCCGGAACCGCGTGTTGATCAACTTTCCAGTCACGATGCGCAAAGCTATGGCGCCGCGGCGCGCCCCGGAATGCGGTGCACAGCATTCATCGACTGCGGTTTTCCGCAGGTACCCGGTTCGTGCTGGTCCAGCGCGGCCGAGTTGCGAACCGGCGGGTGCCGCCCACGCTGGTTGGCGGGTGTCGAGCTTGAGGAGCCGGGATGAGCAGCGAGACCAGCACCGCGACCGGGGCCACCTGGACCACCACGCCCGCCGTGTCCGATCACCTGGACGCGTCGGAACTCGACGGCCTGCAGCTCTGGTGGCGGGCGGCGAACTACCTGTCCGTCGGGCAGATCTACCTGATGGACAACCCGCTGCTGCGGGAGCCGCTGCGCCCCGAGCACGTCAAGCCGCGGCTGCTCGGGCACTGGGGCACCACGCCGGGCCTGAACTTCGTCTACGCCCACCTCAACCGGGCGATCCGGGCCCGCGACCTGGACATGATGTACGTGATCGGGCCGGGGCACGGCGGGCCGGGGCTGGTCGCGGCCGCGTGGCTGGAGGGCACCTACAGCGAGGTCTACCCGGACGTCGCGCAGGACTACGAGGGCCTGCGCCGCCTGGTCACCCAGTTCTCCTTCCCCGGCGGCATCCCCAGCCACGTCGCGCCGGAGACGCCCGGTTCGATCCACGAGGGCGGCGAGCTCGGGTACTCGCTCTCGCACGCCTTCGGCGCCGCCTTCGACAATCCCGACCTGATCGTGGCGTGCGTGATCGGTGACGGCGAGGCCGAGACCGGGCCGCTGGCCACCAGCTGGCATTCCAACAAGTTCCTGGACCCGGCGACCGACGGCGCGGTGCTGCCGATCCTGCACCTCAACGGCTACAAGATCGCCAATCCGACGGTGCCGGCGCGCATCCCGGACGAGGAGCTGTTCAGCATGCTGCGCGGTTTCGGCTACGAGCCGTACCTGGTGTCCGGTTCGGTGCCGGAGCCGATGCACCACCTGTTCGCCGCGACGCTGGACCGGTGCCTGGACGAGATCGCCGCGATCCGGCGCCGGGTCCGCCGGGACGGCCGGGTGCAGCGGCCGCGTTGGCCGATGATCGTGCTGCGTACCCCGAAGGGCTGGACCGGTCCAGCCACTGTGGACGGAAAGCGAGTGGAGGGCACCTGGCGGTCGCACCAGGTGCCGATCAGCGATCCGCGCAACGACGAGCAGCACCTGCGCCAACTCGAATCCTGGCTGCGCAGCTACGAGCCCGCCGCGCTGTTCGAGAGCAGTGGTGCGCCGGTGCAGCGGATCAAGGACCACAACCCGGTGGGCACCCGGCGGATGAGCGACAACCCGCACGCCAACGGCGGGATCCTGCTGCGCGCGCTGCGGATGCCCGACTTCCGGGACTACGCGGTGCGGGTCGACGAGCCCGGCGCCACCACCGGCGAAGCCACCCGGGTGCTGGGCGGCTTCCTGCGCGACGTGATGCGCCTGAACGACGGCGAACGCAACTTCCGGGTCTTCTCGCCCGACGAGAACAACTCCAACCGCCTCAACGCGATCCTGGAGGCCACGTCGCGCGCCTGGGACGCGGAGACCGAGCCGGGCGACGACGCGCTGGCCCCCGACGGCCGGGTGATGGAGATCCTCTCCGAGCACACCTGCCAGGGCTGGCTGGAGGGCTACCTGCTCACCGGCCGGCACGGGTTCTTCTCCTGCTACGAGGCCTTCGCGCACATCGTGGACTCGATGGTCAACCAGCACGCCAAGTGGCTGAAGGTCAGCGGAGGGCTCGCCTGGCGGCCGCCGATCGCATCGCTGAACTACCTGCTGACCTCGCACGTCTGGCGGCAGGACCACAACGGTTTCTCGCACCAGGACCCGGGATTCATCGACCACGTGATGAACAAGAAGGCGGAGGTGGTGCGGGTCTACCTGCCGCCGGACGCGAACACGCTGCTGTCGGTGGCCGATCACTGCCTGCGCAGCCGGAACTACATCAACGTGGTGGTGGCCGGCAAGCAGCCCGCGCCGCAATACCTGGACATGGACGCGGCGATCGTGCACTGCACCAAGGGAATCGGGATCTGGGACTGGGCGAGCAGCGATCAGGACGGCGAGCCGGACGTGGTGATGGCGTGCGCCGGGGACGTTCCGACGATGGAGACGCTGGCCGCCGTCGACCTGCTCCGCGAGCGCTTCCCGGACCTGCGCATCCGGGTGATCAACGTGGTGGACCTGATGCGGCTGCAGGACGAGCGCGAGCATCCGCACGGGTTGTCCGACGCCGAGTTCGACAGCCTGTTCACCCGCGACCGGCCGGTGATCTTCAACTTCCACGGCTATCCCTGGCTGATCCACCGGCTGACCTACCGCCGGCACAACCACGACAACATCCACGCCCGCGGCTACAAGGAGGAGGGCACCACGACCACGCCGTTCGACATGTGCGTGCTCAACCAGATCGACCGGTTCAACCTGGCCATCGACGTGATCGACCGGGTGCCGCAGCTGGGCCCGCGCGCGGCCTACGCGCGAGAAGCGTTGAAGGACAAGCTGATCGAGCACCGCAACTACGTGTCGACGCACGGCGAGGACATGCCGGAGATCCGCGACTGGGCCTGGTCGGCGCGATGAGGGTGCTGACCGTGAACGCGGGCTCCAGCAGTCTGAAGCTCGGGCTGCTGGACGGCGACGAGCCGGTCGCCGAGGAGGCACTGGAGCGCTGGGAGGGCGGGCCGGAGCCGATCCGCCGGTTCCTTGACGAGCACGGCGCGGCTGCCGTCGGGCACCGCGTGGTGCACGGCGGAACCCGGGTCGTCGCGGCGACCGTGGTCGACGACGAGGTGCTGGCCTATCTGGATTCGCTGACCGAGCTCGCGCCGCTGCACCAGCCGCGCGCGATCGCCGGACTGCGCGCCGCTCGCACCGCCGCGCCGGGCACGCCATCGGTGGCGTGCGTGGACACCGCGTTCCACGCCGGGCTTCCGGCGGCAGCGGCCACTTACGCGCTGCCCCGGGAGTGGAACCGGCAATGGTCGTTGCGCCGCTACGGTTTCCACGGCTTGTCGCACTCCTACGCCGTGGTTCGCGGTGCGGAGCTGGCGGGGTTGCCGCCGCGGGAGGGGCGGGTGCTGTGCTGCCACCTCGGTGCCGGGGCCTCGATGGCGGCGGTGCGCGACGGGCGGTGCGTGGACACGACGATGGGCTTCACCCCGGAGGAGGGCCTGGTCATGAACACCCGCAGCGGCACGGTCGATCCGGGCCTGCTCGGCTGGCTGATGACCACGAAAAGCGTTGCGCCGCAAGAGTTGTTCGAAGTGCTGGCGACGCGTTCCGGGTTGGCCGGCCTCTCCGGCGTCTCCGGCGACCTGCGCGACGTGCTGGCGGCCCGCGAGCGCGGAGATGCGGACGCGGCGCTGGCCTTCGACGTGTACCGGCACAGCCTGGTCCGGCACGCCGGAGCGATGGTCGCGGTGCTCGGCGGGTTGGATCTGCTTGTGTTCACCGGCGGGATCGGGGAGCACCAGCCGCCGGTGCGGGCGGCGGTCTGCGAAGCGCTGGCATTCGCCGGCGCGGCAGCGGATCCGGGGCTGAACGCGGAGGCGTCGGCAGACGCCGACATCACCGCGCCCGGCGCGGCGGTGCGCACGGTGGTGGTGCAGGCCCGCGAGGACCTGGAGATCGCCCGCCAAACCCGCGCGGCGGCAACGGTCAGCTGGTGACCGCGCTGCTCGGCTTGCGGGAGGCGGAGTTCCAGAGGACGCACTCCTCGCAGTAGCCGTTGCCCGGCTTTCGCCACCACTGGCAGCAGGTGGTTCGGCGGGGCCAGGTGTCTCGCCGCTCGTCGATGTCCAGCAGGCGCTCGCGTCCCGTCGCCGCGCGGAGTTCGCGGGCCGTGGCGATCGCGTCGCCCGGCATTCCCGCGCGTTGCAGCCGCCAGAGCACCGTGCCGATGGAACCGACCGGATTTCCCCAGTACTCGTGGCTTTCCGGCACTGGGCCGCCGAGCGCATGCAGGGCTTCGGCCAGCGGTTCGAACGCGCGGCTGAGCTGATCCCACCACTGCTGCGGGCTGCTCTCGTCGAGCTGGTCGCCGGTCGGGCGGAGCCCGGAGAGGCGGCCTTCGGCCGTGACTGCGACGCGCAGGTCGTCCAGTGCGGGCAGTGGCGCTCCGAGGTGGTGCTCCGGCACCGTGGCGCAGCAGGCGAGCCAGCCGAAGCGGAACGCGACCAGTACGATTCCCGCCCTGCGGTGCCGGAAGCCGCCGCGCTCCTGCCATTCCTCGACGCAGCGCGCCAGCCACGGCCCAGCCGGATCGCAGAACTCCGCCCAGGGAACCGTCGGCAGGGTGGGGGAGCGGATGGTGCCCGGCCGCGGGAGCAGCCGGTCGCACTCCCGCAGCCGCCCGAGCAGCACGGCCGGCGAGCAGGGCTGGGTCGTCATGATGCGCTCCTGGTCGTCCGGGAGATCACAGAATACCCGGACCTTTCGGACTGCTTCGCATTGCGAATCAAGGACACTGTGGACGGCTGTCCAACTCCGGGCCGCGAGCGGAAGTTCGCCGGATCGGCGCAACGCGAACGCCGCGCCGGGGCGGTCGGTGCCCGGTTCGGCGGCCGTTCCTTGGTGCGTTTGCGCTGGTGGTTCGGCATCTTGCGAGGTTTCGTACCGCCGAGCGGTCGAATCCGAGAGTTACGCATTGTCAACAATCCGTTCATTGACAGGGTCAATCGGGCGACCTAGCGTCTCTCCCCAACGCGTCACTCGAATGGGTGATGCTCGCGAGGGAGGCGTGAGCCGATGCGCAGTTCCGAATTCTCCCGACGACAGTTGCTCCGCGGCGGTGCGGCGGCGGCCCTGGCCCTGCCGGCGGCCGGTTTCCTCGCCGGATGCAGCTTCACCCAGCCCGGCACCGGACAGCCGGGATCCACATTGGACCAGATCAAGAAGCAGGGATCCGCCCGCATCGCCATCGCCAACGAGCCGCCGTACACGCAGATCAAGCCGGACGGCACGGTCACCGGCGCGGAGCCGGACGTGGTCGCCGCCGTGCTGAAGCGGATGGGCATCCCGAACATCGAGGGCGTCGTCACGCCGTACGAGGCGATGATTCCCGGCCTCAACGCGAACCGGTGGGACATCATCGCCGCCGGGCTGTTCATGAAGCAGTCGCGGTGCGGCCAGATCCTCTACTCCGAGCCGGAAATCGTGTCGACCGAGTCGTTCGCGGTGCCCGCGGGAAACCCGAAGAACCTCACCAGCGTCGCCTCCGTCAAGGCCGATCCGGCGGTGAAAGTCGCCGTGCTGCCAGGCGGTTTCGAGGACGGCGCGCTGAAGACGCAGAACGTTCCGGCCGCCCAGATCGTCAACATTCCCGACGGCCGCAGCGGAATCGAGGCGGTGCTGGCCGGTCGGGCCGACGCGTTCTTCCTCCCGACGTTGTCGCTGAACTCGCTGAAGGCCGACGGCATCGACATCACCCCGGCGATCCAGGACGTGCAGCAGACCGGCTCGGGCGCCGGTTTCCGCAAGACCGACCAGGAACTGGTCAACGCCTACGACGAGCAGCTGCGCGCGCTGAAGGCCAGTCCCGAGTTCGACGAGATCCTTTCGCGGTGGGGCTTTTCGGCGGATGCGGCCCGGGGCGTCACTCGCGATCAGCTCTGCGCCGTCGCCGGCTGACCCGGGAGCGCTGAGCGGATGTCGCAGATCCTGCCGTTCTTGCCGCTGCTGCTCAACGGGCTGCTGATCACGCTCGCGCTGACCGTGGTGGGCGTGGTGATCACCGTGCTGGTCGCGTTCGCGGCCGGCCTGTGCCGCATGTCGCGGCGGCGCTGGCTGCGCTGGCCGGCCGGGGTGTTCATCGAGATCTTCCGCGGCACGTCGATGCTGGTCCAGCTGTTCTGGCTGTTCTTCGCCCTGCCGTTCTTCGGGGTCCAGCTGGTGCCGTTCGCCGCGGCGGTGCTGGCGCTCGGGCTCAACGAGGGCGCCTACGGCGCGGAGATCGTGCGCGGCGCCATCACGGCGCTGCCGCGCGGGCAGCGCGAAGGCGCGATCGCGCTGAGCCTGACGCCCTACCAGCGGCTGCGGTACGTGATCCTGCCGCAGGCGATCCCGGCGATGATCCCGCCGTTCGGCAACGTCTTCGTCGACCTGCTGAAGAACACCTCGCTGGTGTCCCTGGTGACCGTCGCGGACCTGACCTTCCGGGCTCAGATGGTGCGGGCGACCACCGGCGCCACCGCCGCGGTCTTCGGCACCATCCTGGTGCTGTACTTCGTCGCGGCGTACGCGCTGTCGATCGTGATGGGCCGGCTCGAACGCCGGATGGACCCGGCGCGGCCCGAGCTGCGGCCCACGCTGCTGCAACGCGTGTTCCGGCCGGGTGGGGTGGTCGGCTCATGATCTGGGACTGGGCCTTCGCCGCGAGCATCGTTCCGTCCCTTTTGGACGGACTGTGGGTGACCGTTCAGGTCACGCTCGTCGGCACGGCGATCGCGCTGGTGCTCGGGCTCGTGGTCGCCGTCGTCCGGTACTCGAGGATTCCGGTGCTGGGCAGGGTTTTCGGCTTCTTCGTACTGTTCGTGCGGGGCACTCCGCTGCTGGTGCAGGCGTATTTCGCCTTCTACGTGCTGCCGAACTTCGGCGTGCAGTTCTCGCCGCTGGCCACCGGCATCATCGTCATCGGCATCAACTACAGCGCCTACACCGCCGAGGTCTACCGCGCCGGGATCCAGAGCGTGCCGGCCGGGCAGTGGGAGGCGTCCACGGCGCTGAGCCTCTCCGCCTTGCAGCGCTGGCGGTTCGTGGTGCTCCCACAGGCCGTGCGCGATGTCGTGCCGGCGCTGGGCAACTACGTGGTACAGATGTTCAAGGACTCGGCGATCCTGTCCGCCATCACGGTTTTCGAGCTGCTCAGCCACGCGACGTCGATCGGGTCCGGCAGCTACCGCTACCTGGAGCCGCTGACCATCGCGGGCCTGCTGTTCCTGGCGGTGAGCCTGCCGGCCGCGAAGCTGATCAAACGATTGGAGCTGCGCCTTGCGCATCCGCGGTGAGAACGCCCAGCCGATGATCTCGTTCTCGGGCGTGGGGAAGTCGTTCGGCGACAACCACGTGCTGCGCGAACTCGACCTCGACGTGGCGGCGGGGGAGAAGGTCTCCATCATCGGGCCGAGCGGCTCCGGGAAGACCACCATCCTGCGGCTGCTCATGACGCTTGAGCAGCCGGACGGCGGCCTCGTCGAGGTCGACGGCGAGCCGCTGTGGGACTGCCGCGGCGGCGCGGGCGCGGCGGACACGCGACAGCAGGCGGCGGTGCGGCGCAAGATCGGCATGGTCTTCCAGCACTTCAACCTGTTCCCGCACATGACGGTCCTGAACAACGTCACGCTCTCGCCGATCCGGGTGCTGGGCATGCCGCGCGAGGAGGCCGTGCAGCGCGCGGTCGACCTGCTGCAGATGGTCGGGCTGGACAAGCACCTCCGGCACAAGCCGGGCCAGCTCTCCGGCGGCCAGCAGCAACGCGTGGCGATCGCCAGGGCGTTGGCGATGCGCCCCAAGGTGATGCTCTTCGACGAGGTCACCTCGGCCCTGGATCCGGAGCTCATCGGCGAGGTCCTCGCCGTCATCCGGGACCTCGCCCACACCACCGCCATGACGATGCTGCTGGTGACCCACGAAATGCGCTTCGCGCAGGAGATCTCGGACCGGGTGCTGATGTTCGACTCGGGAGCCGTGATCGAATCCGGCCCACCCTCGACGATCTTCGAGAACCCCCAGCACGAGAGGACCCAGCGTTTCCTCAAAGCGGTCCTCGAACGCAAGTGACCTCACCCGCCCGGGTGGGCTGGCGCAATTTCGCGAGAATTTGACGTTCACCCGGGTGACGGTCAATTTCTCGCGAAATTGGCACCGCCCCACGGCGCCCCACGGCGCGGCGCCCGGTCGTGACGGAGCGTCGCGGGTTCTGTCACCCGGGGACGGCGCGATTTCTCGTGAAATTGCGCCGTCCCCGAGTGACGGGGTCAGCGGAGGAGGGGGACGACCTGCTCCCGGAAGCGCTGCATCTGTTCGGCCGCCATCGCGTAGGTGTGGCCCGGGAAGTGGGGGAAGATCACCAGGTGTTCCAGGCCTAGCGAATCCTTGTGGAACTGGACGGTTTCCGCGACTTCCTCGGGCGTGCCGATCGCCCACATCTTCTGGTCGGTGGACTGCTCCAGCGTCGGCACCAGGCCCGGCTTGGCGGGCTTGCCGTCCTCGCCCCGGTAGCCGCGGCTCCAGCCGAACGGTGCCAGCAGGTTCCAGAACTCGTCGTGGCCCGCGCCGCCGATCCGCCACGCCGTCTCGTGGTCGTCGGCGATGTGCACCGGCAGCACGAGGATTCGCTTGGCGCCGCTGGAAAGTCCGACGTCGTGGTGCTGCTGGTAGAGCTCCGCGTAACGTTCCCACTGGTCGCGCACGAAGCCGTGGTACTGGTTCCACCAGACGCAGCCGTGGCCGACCTCGGCGGCGTAGCCGAGGGTGGGCGGGCTGGTCACGGCCTGCCAGATCTCCACCGGGTGCAGTGGGCCGGGCAGTAGTGTGAGGGTGTCCACCGAGCCGTCCGGGCCGTTGGTGTCCGGCGGCGGCAGCTCGAAGAACTTGCCCTTGTAGGAGAACGTTTCGTTGGTCAGCGCGGTGCGCACGACCTCCATGTACTCGGCGAAGACCTCGCGGTTGTGCGCGTCGATGGCCTTGCTCTTCTCCTCGGATTCCAGGTAGCCCATGTCCGCCTGGTGCAGGCCGAGGCTGCGCAGCTCCCGTGGCACCGTGCCGCGCCCGACGCCGAGCACCGCGCGGCCGCCGGAGAGGTTGAGCAGCGTGCTGAAGTCCTCGGCCAGCCGCAGCGGGTGCCACTGCGGGACGATGTTGAACATCGCGCCGACCTGGATGCGCTGCGTGCGGGCGACCAGGTTCGACTGCAGCATCAGGGAGTTGGGCACGATCTCGTAGCCCTCGTGCTGGAAGTGGTGTTCGGCCAGCCAGTAGCTGTCGTAGCCGAGATCTTCCGCGCGCACGCCCATGTCGATCAGGTGCTCGGTGGCATCCCACACCTGCTGCCGGGTGGCGCGGCGCTGACCGGCCGGCAGCGGGTTCCCCGCCAGCACGTCGGGCATCTCCACCGAGCCGAAGAAGAACACGCCGTACCGCACGGGTACCTCCATCCTGCCCGGCTTCTCCGGGCCGCTGACGAGCAAATGTAAGTAGTATCAACATTGCCTGCGGATCAGTTTCCTCCGGATTTCCGTCGCGTCAAGTCCCGTTTCGACTCTTGACTCCGAAGCCGTCGGCGGCTCACGATCCCCGGTGAATGTTCGCCACATCAACATCCGGCTCCGCCGTCACCAGGCGAACGCCAACCCATCGGTGCGTCCCAAGGAGGACCCCATGGTCGAAGACGCTGCCCAAGCCGCACCCGCCGTGGCCGGCCGACCGCCCCGCGGCGGGGTCGAGCACAAGGGCGTCGAAGCGGTCCGCGACGACGAGCGGCACGGTTCGCCGCTGTCCGCGTTCACCCTGTGGTTCGCGGGAAACCTGCAGTACTCGGCGCTCGTGGTGGGCGCCATCCCGACCGCGTTCCTCGGCCTGAGCTTCGCGCAGGCCGCGCTGGCGCTGGTCGTCGGCACGCTGATCGGCAGCCTGCTGCTGGGCGTGGCGGCCACCATGGGCCCGCAGGCCGGCGCCCCGCAGATGGTCCAGTCGCGCGGCCCGTTCGGCTACTTCGGCAACTTCCTGCCGGTGTTCCTGCTGTTCCTGACCGGATTCGGCTACTTCGCGGTGAACACCGTGCTCGGCGCCTACATCGTCCGGCAGCTCTTCGGAATCCCGTTCCTGTGGGCGCTGATCGCCGTCGCGGTGGTGGAGATCGTCATCGCCATCATCGGGCACGACTTCGTGCACCGCATCGAGCGGATGCTGCTCGGCGTGATGGCGGTGCTGTTCGTGCTCATCACCTGGTACGGCATCGCGCGCGGCGACGTCGGCGCGATCGGCGATCCCGGCGAGAAGACGCTGACCGGGGCGCTGCTGATGACCGTGGCGGTCAGCTCCTCGCGCACCTTCGGCTGGGCGATCGGCGCATCCGACTACACGCGCTACCTGCCGCGCGACACCAGCCGGGCGCGCCTGGGCTGGTCGGCGTTCCTCGGCGCGGCGATCGCGGGGCTGTGGATGCACCTGCTCGGCGCGGCGATCGGCACCGTCATCTTCCCGGACAGCCCGACCGACCTGGTGACGCAGCTGATCCCGTCGGGCCTGGCGATCGTCGCGCTGATCGCGCTGCTGGCGTCGACGATCGCGGGCAGCGTGCTGGACATCTACTCCGGCTCGCTGGCCCTGCTGATGGCCGACATCCCGTTGCGCCGCTGGGTTTCCGCGCTGCTGACCGGCGTGCTCGGCACCGCGCTCGGCTGGTGGGCCGGGCACGTCGAGGGCGAGGCCTTCGGCAACTTCCAGAACTTCCTGTTCGTGGTCGGCTACTGGATCGGCCCGTGGCTCGGCGTCACGCTGGTGGACTTCCTGGTGTACCGGCGGGACGGCGTCGACGTGGCCACGTTCTACGACCGGTCGCGGCGGATCGGGCCGGGGCTGACGGCCTTCGCCATCGGCGTGGTCGCATCCGTGCCGTTCATGAGCCAGAGCCTCTACACCGGCCCGCTGGCGGCCGCGTTCCCGCAGCTGGGAGACATCACGTACTGGGTAGGCGGGGTCGTCGCGGCCGTCGCGTACTACCTCATCAAACGAGTCCGGGAGTCGAAGTGAAACGTGGTTTGGGCCCACTGTCCTACGGGGACGCCGTGCAGCCGTGGGGAAGGGGCGCCGCGGCAGGCGGTTTCGTGTTCCTCAGCGGCATCGACGGGGCGACCGACGACAGCGGTGCGCCGGTCGACGGCGTCGCCGAGCAGACGAGGATCACGCTGGACCGGATCCGGGTGCTGCTGGCGGATGCCGGCGCCGAGCCGGCGGACATCGTGCAACTGGACCAGTTCGTCGCCGATCCCGCCGAGCGGGCCGAATACATGAAGGCCCGCGACGAATGGCTCGCGGAGCACGCGCCGGCGCTGCTCGACGAGCGCTCGTACGCCTCGCTGTTGATCTACCCGGCGCTCGCCACGCCGCAGATGCGGGTGGAGATCCGGGCCGTCGCACACATTGGGGAGAAGCCGTGATCACGTCTCGCGAGTTCGCCGAGTTGAGCGTCGCCGACGTCGCCGGTGCGTGCGGCGAGTCGTCGATCGCGGTGGTGCCGGTCGGCGCGATCGAGCAGCACGGGCCGCATCTGCCGCTGGTCACCGACGCGCTGGTCGCGGAGGCGGCAGCGCGGGCGGCGGTGTCAGAGCGGGGCGAGGAACTCGACCTGTGGTTGCTGCCGACCCTGTCCTACGGCCGAAGCGTCGAGCACGTCTGGGCGGCGGGCACGCTTTCCCTGTCCACCGCCACGTTCGCCGCGGTGCTCGACGACATCGGGCGGTCGGTGGCCGCGGCCGGCTTCCGGCGCATCGTGTTCGTCAACGGCCACGGCGGCAACATCTCGGAGATCCAGACCGCGTTGCGCGACATCCGGCACCGGCACGGGCTGCTCACCTTCGCCGCCAACACGTTCGTGCCGGTCGAGAAGGACGAGTCCTTCGCCGAGACCGAGCAGGGCCTGGGGATTCACGGCGGCGCGATGGAGACGTCGCTGATGCTGCACCTGCGGCCGGAGCTGGTGGACATGTCCGCAGCCAGGACGCGCGTGCCGAGCGGCATGAACGACAACCGGCACGTCCGGTTCGGCGGCAGCGTCGCGTTCGGCTGGCTCTCCGACGACTTCGGCCCGGACGGCTACCTCGGCGATCCGACGCGCGCGACGCCGGATGCGGGCAAGCGCGGTTTCACGGCCCTCGTCGACGTGCTGGGCGACCAGCTGGCCGAGGTGTCCCGGTTCGACTTCGCCAACTACCAGTGAGGTGTTCGCCATGCAGGACAACGAGAAGCTCGTGCGCGACGGCTCCGCTCCGCTGATCGTCGGGCTGGGCGGTACGACTCGCGCCGGATCGAGCAGCGAGCGGGCGCTGCGGTTCGCGCTGACCGCCGCGCGGGAGCACGGCGCGGAGACGCTGCTGTTCGGTGCCGACGAGATCAACCTGCCCATGTACCAACCGGATTCGGGCGATCGGACGTCGCGGGCGGCCGACCTGGTGACCGCGTTGCGCCGTGCGGACGGGGTCATCATCGCCTCGCCCGGCTACCACGGCGCGCTGTCCGGGCTGGTGAAGAACGCCCTCGACTACGTCGAGGACCTCCGCGCCGACGACCGCCCGTACCTCGACGGCCGGGCGGTCGGCTGCATCTCGACGGCGGCGGGCTGGCAGGCCCCGGCGGCGACCCTGGGTCAGCTCCGCGCGATCGCCCACGCCCTCCGGGGCTGGCCGACGCCGCTGGGCGTGGCGATCAACTCCGCGCAGCCCTGCTTCACCGAAGAAGGCGATCCGACGGCTCAGTACGCCGACCAGCTGCGCACGATGGCCCACCAGGTGGTCGACTTCGCCCGCCGCCCGGCCCTGCCCCTCGCCGGCTAGGCGAGCGCTGGTTCGGCCAGGACCCGTGAGTACTTTGTGTCGCTATAGAGCCTGTTTCCAGGCTCGTCCTGCGTGGCGGTGCGGGTGGCGGCCCCCTGCGGGAGTCACCGCGGTCTTCTCGCTGTGGGATCCCCGACATCATGAATGGCCAATTCACCACGTCGGGGCTGTCCTCGCTGGGAGAACCCCGGAGGGGTGGGCACCGTGAACCCGCGGCGGTGCGGGTTGCGTGGGTGGGCTAAGCGGCTGCGCCGCTTCAAATACAAAACGCCCGCGTTACCACATCCGCACGTCACCACATCCAAAACAGCCTCTATAGCAGCACGAAGTACTCACGGGCTGTGAGCATCTGGCGGTGGGAAATTCGGTCGCCGTGCTCCGCCGGGCTCTGGCAGGCTGACGGCCATGGTCGATGTGCAGTTCTCCGATCACCGGCTTGCCGCTCTATACGACCTCTACTGCCCGTCGGACGAACGTTCGGACTTCGGGTTCTACCTGCCCCTGGTGATGTCCGCGCGGTCCGTGCTGGACGTGGGATGCGGGACGGGCACGCTGCTGGGCATCGCGCGGGACAACGGCCATCCGGGACGGCTGTGCGGCCTGGACCCGGCAGCCGGGATGCTGGAGGTGGCGCGGGCGCGCTCGGACATCGAGTGGATCCTCGCCGACCTGGCCGCAGCACCGGCCTGGGACCAGGAGTTCGACCTGGTGGTGATGACCGGCCATGCGTTCCAGGTGCTTCTAGGTGACGACGAGTTGCGCGTCGCGCTCACGACGATCGCGGCGGCGCTCACCGACGGCGGCAGCTTCGTGTTCGAAACCCGAAACCCGCTCGTGCGGGAATGGGAGGACTGGCACCTGCGGTTCTCGGGCGAGGTGGTGGATTCGGCCGGCGCCGCGGTGCGCTGCGAGTGCGAGGTCGAGATGCCGGTGGAAGGCGACCTCGTCGCAGCCACGTACACCTACACCGGCCTCGGGTGGGACCGGCCGCGGCAGAGCTGGAGCACGCTGAGATTCCTCGGTCCGGAGGCGTTGTCGGCGTTCCTCGCCGACGCGGGCCTGACGGTGGCCGAGCAGTTCGGGGACTGGGACCGCAGCCCGTTGGGCGACGACAGCCCGGAGATCATCACCATCGCGCGCCGCTGCTGACAAGACCGCCGCCGTTGCGCCCGTCGCGCGAAGCGCATTCGGTGGTGTGCGCGCCTAGCCTGGTGGGGTGGCTTCGGCGTTGCACGTGCTGAAGCGGCTGGTGCTGGGGCGTCCGGTGCGCAGCGACCGGCTGCGGGAGACACTGCTGCCGAAACGGCTCGCGCTGCCGATCTTCGCCAGCGACCCGCTCTCATCGGTCACCTATGCGACGCAGGAAATCCTGCTGATCCTGTCGCTCGGCGGGCTCGCTCTGCTGCACCTGACACCGTGGGTGGCGCTGGCCGTCGTGGTGTTGCTCGCCGTCGTGGTCGCTTCGTACTGGCAGGTCGTGCACGCTTATCCCAGCGGCGGCGGGTCCTACGAGGTCGTGGTGCGCAACCTCGGCCGCAAGCCGAGCCTGGTGGTGGCCGCCGCGCTGGTGGTCGACTACGTGATGACGGTGGCGGTGTCGGTTGCGGCCGGTGTCGACAACCTGGTGTCGGCGGTGCCGGTGCTGTACCCGCAGCGGGTGTGGATCGCCGTCGTCGTCGTGGTGCTGCTGATGGCGATGAACCTGCGCGGACTCCGCGAGTCCGGCCGGGCGTTCGCCGTGCCCACCTACCTGTTCGTCGCGGCGATGGGCCTGACCGTTCTCGTCGGTCTCGGGCAGGCCGCGGCGGGGCATCCGCCGGTCGCGGAGAGCGCCGGCTGGGACATCCGGCCGGAGCAGGTCGACGTCACCGGGCTGGCCCTGATCTTCTTGCTGCTGCGGGCTTTCTCCTCCGGGTGCACGGCGCTGACCGGCGTGGAGGCGATCTCCAACGGGGTGCCCGCGTTCCGGCGGCCGAAGGACGTCAACGCCGGCCGCACCATGATCATCATGGGCGCGCTGGCGATCGCCCTGTTCAGCGGCGTGACCGCGCTGGCGATGATCTCGGGCGTGCGGATCGCGAACAATCCGTGCGACTTGATCGGCTTCCCGGCGGATTGCCACAGCGCCGGGCAGCGCACCGTCATCGCGCAGATCGCGGGCGCCGTGTTCGGGGTGAACAGCGTGCTGTTCTACGTCGTGCAGGCCGGCGCGACGCTGATCCTGCTGCTCGCCGCGAACACCGCCTTCAACGGCTTCCCGATGCTCGGCTCGCTGCTCGCGCAGCGCCGGTACCTGCCACGCCAGCTGCACACCCGCGGCGACCGGCTGGCACACTCCAACGGCATCGTGCTGCTCGGGTTGGTCGCGATCGCGCTCATCGCGGCGTTCGAGGGCTCGGTGACGGGGCTGATCCAGCTCTACATCATCGGCGTGTTCACGGCGTTCACGCTGAGCCAGATCGGCATGGTGAAGCACTGGAACCACCTGCTCGCCACCGGCGATGCCGCGCACCGGGCGCGATACCACCGGTCCCGGCTGGTCAACGCCGTCGGCGCGGTGCTGACCGCGGCGGTGCTGGTCGTCGTGCTCATCACGAAGTTCACCCACGGCGCCTACCTCGTGGTGATCGCGATCCCGCTGCTGTACTTCCTGATGCGGGCGATCCACCGGCACTACCGAGACGTGCGCCGGGAGCTCGAACCGGAGCTCGACGGCATCATCTTGCCCAGCAGGGTGCACGCGGTGGTGCTGGTGTCCACATTGCACAAGCCGACGCTGCGGGCGCTGGCGTTCGCCCGGGCCAACCGGCCGGACACGCTGACCGCGCTCACCGTCAACGTCGACGACGCGGACACGCACCTGCTGCGCAGTGAGTGGGAGCGGCGCGGAATCGGTGTGCCGCTGAAGGTGGTGGAGTCGCCTTACCGCGAGATCACCCGGCCGGTCATCGACCACATCAAGCGGATCCGCCGCGAGGGCCCGCGCGACCTGGTGTGCGTGTACATCCCGGAGTACGTCGTCGGCCACTGGTGGGAGAACCTGCTGCACAACCAGAGCTCGCTGCGGCTGACCTGGCGGCTGCGGTTCGAGCCGGGCGTGATGGTGGTGAGCGTGCCGTGGCAGCTCGACTCCAGCCACCGCCGGGACGTCGACCGCGTTCACCACATCCCCGGCCACATCCGTCGCGGCATCACCCCGCCCACCTGAGTCCGGGTGGCGTTTTCGCGTGAAAGCGCCACCCGGCAGGCGTGGCAGCGCCGATTTCGCGCGAAAGCGCCTTCTCCGGGCTGCGCGACGACTCGGTCAGACGAGGGCGGCGAGGCGGCGGTAGGAGTCGAGGCGGTCGGCGGGATCGAAGGCCGTAGTGGTCACCAGGAGCTCGTCGGCACCGGTGCGGGCGGTGAGCTCCTTCAGCTCGACGGCGACCTCGTCCGCGGTGCCGAAGACGTGGCCCCGCAGCGCGCGTTCGAACTGGGTGCGCTCGCGCTCGGACATCTCGCGCGCCAACACCTGCTCCGGCGGTTCCAGCGGCGGGAACTCGCCGCGGATGCGGGAGGCGGCGGTCGCCCAAGCCTCCGGCACGAGCAGCCGCCGGGCCTGCTCCGCGGTGTCGGCGACCGCGACGGACCGGGCGATGACCACGTACGGCCGCGCCGCCCAGGCCGACGGGCGGAAGCGCTCTCGGTAGGCGTCGATGGTGCCGATCATCCGGTCATCACCGTGGGCCGCGGCGATCACCAGCGGCAGCCCGAACTCGGCGGCCGTGTCGGCCCCGGAGCCGGTGGCGAGCAGGAACACCGGCAGCGGCAACCCTTCGGCCGCGACCGCGTGCACGCCGGGGAACTTGCCCGGCTGCCCGGACAGGTAGCCCAGCAGCTCGATGAGCTGCTCGCCGAACCGGTCGGCCGCGTCCTTGTCGCGCCCCAGCGCGCGCCGGATACCGCTGGTGAAGCCCACCGAGCGGCCCAGTCCGACGTCGACGCGATCCGGGAACAGCGAGCCGAGCACGCCGAACTGCTCGGCCACCACCAGCGGCTGGTGGTTGGGCAGCATGACGCCGCCGGTGCCGACCCGGATGCGGGTGGTCGCGGCGGCGATAGCGGCGGCGAGCACGGTCGGCGCGGACCCGGCCACGCCGGGCACGCTGTGGTGCTCGGCCACCCAGAACCGGTGGTAACCGAGGGCCTCGGCCTGTTGGGCGAAGCGAACGGTCTCCTGCAGGGCCTGCTGCGGACTCCGCCCCTGCATGGTGTGCGAGCGGTCCAGCACGGAAAGGCGCAAAGTCACACCGGTGTAAACCGCCCGCGAAGCCGCAAGATTCCAGCCCCGGCTGAGGCGGAGCCCACGTTCCTGCAGGTCCGGGGCCGTGAGTACTTTGGGTTGCTATAGAGGCTGTTTTGGAAGGGGTTGTGTGTGGTTGTGATATGTGGCTGATGATCACGTGTGAGGGCGTGTCGTAGCCGCAGACAAGGGCGGGTTCTTGTTATCGCAGTGGTTGTCTAAGCCAGCGATCACAAGAACCCGCGATGTCATTGAACCCCGTACCGGCCGATGCTGA